>NZ_JBILQU010000053.1:0-18980 GCF_044373035.1 Limnohabitans sp.
GAGCTTCAGGCCTCGGGCTTTGCGGCGTTCGGCCAGCAGGCCTGCGGTGAAGATCAGCAGCTTGTCTTTTTCGCGGGGGGTGAGTTCCATATTGGTGCGGGGTGAGCGTCTTGGTGCATTGAATGGCTTGAATCAAGCAAATTGTGTGCCCTTTATAGAGGTCCGAAAAAATGCCCCAGAAAAAAAACGGTTTTCAGGGTTCTCCCTAGGGTTGGCATGGCGATTGCTGAGGGTTGAACAGCGCTGTGAAACGGTGCGTGTTTGAACAACCTACCTTCCTGATTGGAGTGACCTCATGATGAATCGACGTGGCAACCTCAAAGCCCTCGCGACCGCTGCCGCCATCGCGGCGGGCAGTTTGACTTTTGCACACCAAGCCCAAGCGCAAGCGGGCAACACCATCAAAGTGGGCGTGCTGCACAGCTTGTCGGGCACCATGGCGATTTCAGAGACGGTGCTCAAAGACACCGTGCTCATGGCCATTGACGAGATCAACGCCAAGGGCGGTGTGCTGGGCAAAAAACTCGAGCCCGTGATCGTGGACCCGGCCTCCAACTGGCCTTTGTTCGCTGAAAAAACCAAGCAGCTGCTCGGCCAAGACAAGGTCTCGGTGATCTTCGGTTGCTGGACTTCGGTGTCGCGAAAATCGGTCTTGCCAGTCGTCGAAGAAATGAACGGCTTGCTGTTCTACCCCGTGCAGTACGAGGGTGAAGAGCTCTCCAAAAACGTGTTCTACACCGGCGCTGCGCCCAACCAGCAAGCGATTCCTGCGGTGGATTACCTGATGAGCAAAGAAGGCGGCGGCGCCAAGCGCTGGGTCTTGCTCGGCACCGACTATGTGTACCCCCGTACCACCAACAAAATCTTGCGCGCTTACCTGAAAAGCAAAGGCGTGGCTGACAAAGACATCGACGAAAAGTACACCCCGTTTGGTCACAGCGATTACCAAACCATCGTGGCCGATGTGAAGAAGTTTTCAGCCGGTGGCAAGACCGCTGTGGTGTCCACCATCAACGGTGACTCCAACGTGCCTTTTTACAAAGAGCTGGGCAATGCGGGCCTGAAGGCCAAAGACGTGCCCGTGGTGGCTTTCTCGGTGGGTGAGGAAGAGCTGCGCGGCGTGGACACCAAGCCTTTGGTCGGTCACTTGGCGGCATGGAACTACTTCATGTCCATCAAGAACCCCGCCAACGACGAGTTCACCAAAAAGTGGGCGGCTTATGCCAAGGCCAAGAACATCGCTGGTCACAAAGACAAGCCTCTCACCAACGACCCGATGGAAGCCACTTACATCGGCATCAACATGTGGAAGCAAGCGGTTGAAAAAGCCAAGTCCACCGACACCGACAAAGTGATCGCGGCCATGGCGGGCCAAACCTTCAAGGCACCGAGCGGCATCACCAGCAAGATGGATGAGAAAAACCACCACCTGCACAAGTCGGTGTTCATCGGCGAGATCAAGGCCGATGGCCAGTTCAATGTGGTCTGGAAAACACCCGGTCCCGTCAAAGCCAAGCCTTGGAGCCCTTACATCCCTGGTAACGATAAGAAGCCTGACGAGCCAGCCAAGAAGTGATGGTTTGATCTCTTGAATACAGGTCGGCGTGGGAGCGTCGACCTGTGTGGATTTTGTATGTCGGTGGCTGTAGGTCGGTGGCTTAAGCCCCGACATGAATCGAATAAATGAGCAAGATGAAACGATGGATGTTGAAAGCGGCGTGGATGGCCAGCGCCGTGTGGAGCCTTTCGGCCGCACAAGCCCTGACGATGGACGAAGCCCGAGGGATGGCCTTGGGCGAGAGCGATGCCCGCGTGGAGGCCATCGCCAAAGCGGTGGCCCAAGGCAGCGAAAAAACCGCCGCCTATCTGCAAGCACTGGCCGATGACGTGGTCAAGATCGCAGGCGATCAGGTGGTCGTGGTGCGTGACGGGCAAGGCCTTAACCCCGTCACCGGACAAGCGGTTGCTGTGCCGCCAGACGCCGAAGAGGTGATGCTGAACAACCGCCTGCGTGGCGAAATCGACACGGCCTTGGCGGCCTTGAAGTTGTTCAGCCCCGATGTGAAGCTGCGCAGGCAAGCGGCCTTGGCGCTGCTCAAAGAACCCGATGCGAGCCGCGCGCCCTTGCTCGACAAGGCCTTGGCGACTGAAAAAGACCCTACGGTGCAAAGCTTGGTGCGCCAAGCCCGCGCAGCGGCACGGCTGAGCAGTGAGGCTGCAAACGATCGATCGCTGGCCGCCCGCGAGTTGGCGGACAGCAAGCAACCCGAAACCCTGCTGCTTTTGAACCAGCAAATGAGCCAAGAGCAAGACCCTGCGGTCCAAAAACAAATCCAGTCCGCTTTGACCCAAGTGCAGGACAGCCTTCGCTGGGGCGAGCGCTTGGGGGCCATGTTCACCGGGCTCAGCCTGGGCTCCATCTTGCTGCTGGTGGCGCTGGGTCTGGCCATCACCTATGGCCTGATGGGCGTCATCAACATGGCGCATGGCGAGTTGATGATGATCGGCGCCTACGCCACCTATGTGGTGCAGGCGCTGTTTCGCGAGCATTTGCCGGGCGTGTTTGACGCGTACCTTTTTGTGGCGATGCCGGTAGCCTTTCTGACGGCAGCCTTGGTGGGTGCGGTGATGGAGCGTACGGTGCTGCAGCATTTGTATGGCCGCCCGCTCGAGACCCTGCTGGCCACCTGGGGCATCAGCCTGGTGCTGATGCAAGGCGTGCGCAGCCTGTTTGGCGCGCAAAACGTGGGCGTGGAAAACCCGTCCTGGATGAGCGGCTCGCTGCAGCTGCTGCCCAATTTGCAACTGCCCTGGAACCGGGTGCTGATCATCGTGTTTGCGCTGGCGGTGCTGGTTGGAGTGGCGCTGTTGATTGGCAAAACCCGGCTGGGTTTGTTTGTGCGCGGCGTCACGCAAAACCGCCCCATGGCCTCGTGCATGGGCGTGAACACGGCCCGCATCGACACCTATGCCTTTGCATTGGGTTCGGGCATAGCCGGCCTGGCTGGCTGTGCGCTCAGCCAAGTGGGCAATGTGGGGCCCGATCTGGGCCAAAGCTACATCGTGGACGCGTTCATGGTGGTGGTGCTGGGCGGTGTGGGCCAACTCGCCGGCACGGTTTACGCCGCCTTGGGCCTGGGTCTGGTCAACAAGTTGCTGGAGGGCTGGACGGGCGCCGTGCTCGCCAAAATTGCCGTGCTGGTGTTCATCATCATCTTCATCCAGAAGCGGCCGCAAGGCATCTTCGCGATGAAGGGGCGCAGCGCTGAAGCGTGAAGAGGACCATGAACATGAAAAATTTGGAACTCCCCACCCCCGCCCCTTTGATGGGCCGCCAAGCCTGGTCGGCGTTTTTGCTGGCGCTGATCGTGGTTGGCGTGCTGGCTCCGTTTTTTAATTTGTGGGTGCCCGAGAGCAGTGCCTTCCATTTGAGCGACTACGCCATCGCCTTGATTGGCAAGATCATGTGCTACGCCATCTGCGCGCTGGCCATGGACTTGATCTGGGGCTACACCGGCATCTTGTCGCTGGGCCATGGTTTGTTTTTTGCCTTGGGTGGCTATGTCATGGGCATGTACCTCATGCGTCAGATCGGCCAGGACGGCAACTACAAAAGCGACTTGCCCGACTTCATGGTGTTTCTGGATTGGAAAGAGCTGCCCTGGCACTGGATGCTGTCGGACAGCTTTGGGGCTACGCTGGCGCTGGTGGTGCTGGTGCCCGGTGTGATCGCTTTTGTGTTTGGCTACTTTGCCTTTCGCTCGCGCATCAAGGGCGTGTATTTTTCCATCATCACCCAGGCCCTGACCTATGCGGCCATGCTCTTGTTTTTCCGCAACGAAACCGGGTTGGGCGGCAACAACGGCTTCACCGATTTCAAACGCATCCTCGACTTGCCCATTGCCACCCCCGGCATGCGCATGACGCTGTTTGTCATCACTGGCCTGACCTTGCTGGGCTTTTATCTGTTCTCGCGCTGGCTGGTGGGCAGCAAGTACGGCCGGGTGTTGATGGCGATTCGCGATGCCGAAACGCGGGTCATGTTTTCGGGCTATTCGCCGCTGCCCTACAAGTTGAGCATTTGGGTGATCTCGGCCGTGATGTGCGGCATTGCCGGGGCTTTGTACGTGCCGCAAGTGGGCATCATCAACCCCGGTGAGATGAGCGCCGCCAACTCGATCGAGATCGCGGTGTGGGCGGCGGTGGGCGGGCGCGGTACCTTGATCGGCCCCATTGTGGGGGCGTTTTTGGTGAACGGGGTCAAGAGCTGGTTGACGGTGAGCGCGCCAGAGTTTTGGCTGTACTTTTTGGGTGCGCTGTTCATTGGCGTGACCTTGTACATGCCGCAGGGCGTGGTGGGCTTGGTGCGCAAAGTTTGGAAAAAACGCGATGCTGCGCAGACACCCACAGAACCCGTGTCGGACGCCCAGGTCAAAAAAGGCGGTGCCGCATGACCCCCGATCTGCTGCAAAAAGGCGCTGAGCGCGTGGCCCGCGTGGCCCAACAACGCGTTGACTCCACAGAGTCTGGTGGCCGAACCGCGGGCTATGGCCGCGTGGTGCAAGACGCCAGCCAAGTCGATGTGACGCATGGCCGCATCTTGTATCTGGAAGACGTGAGCGTGAGCTTTGACGGCTTCAAGGCCATCAACAAGCTGTCGCTCGACATCGCGCCTGGCGAGCTGCGCTGCATCATTGGCCCCAACGGCGCGGGCAAGACCACGATGATGGACATCATCACCGGCAAAACCCGCCCCGACGAAGGCCGCGTGTTCTTTGGCAGCACCATCGACTTGCTGCGTTACAACGAACCCGAGATCGCTCAGTTGGGCATTGGCCGCAAGTTCCAAAAGCCCACGGTGTTTGAACACCTGAGCGTGTTTGAAAACCTCGAGCTGGCCCTCAAAACCCCCAAGGGCGTGAAGGCCTCGATGTTCTTCAAGCTCGACTCGCGCCAAAGCGACCGCCTGGCCGAAGTGCTGCACACCATCCACCTGGCAGACAGCGTGCGGGTGCAGGCGGGCACGCTCAGCCACGGCCAAAAGCAGTGGCTCGAGATCGGCATGCTCCTCATGCAAGACCCCCAATTGCTGCTGCTCGATGAACCGGTGGCGGGCATGACCGACTTTGAGACCGAGCGCACGGCTGAGCTGTTCCTCTCGCTCAAAGGCAAGCACTCGCTGATGGTGGTGGAACACGATATGGGCTTCATCCGCACCATCTCGGACATCGTCACCGTGCTGTGTGATGGCGCCGTGTTGGCGCAAGGCACGCTCGATCAAGTGCAAGCCGACGAGCGGGTGATTGAAGTTTATTTGGGGCGTTGAAGATGCTTGAAGTGAAAAACATCCATCAATACTACGGCGGCTCCCACATCCTGCGCGATGTGAGCCTGAATGCGGAACTGGGCCAGGTCACGGTGCTGCTGGGGCGCAACGGCGTGGGCAAAACCACCTTGCTGAAATCGCTCATGGGCTTGGTGCCGATCAAAAGCGGCAACTTGGTGCAGGACGGCAAAGACTTGACCCATGCCAAACCCTACGAACGTGCTGCAGCCGGGATAGGCTACGTTCCGCAAGGCCGCGAAATCTTTGCCCGCCTCACGGTCGAAGACAACCTGCTGATGGGCCTGGCCACACAGCCCGGCGGCACGCCGATTCCCCCTGAGTTGTTTGAGCTGTTCCCCGTGCTCAAGCAGATGCTGCACCGACGAGGCGGTGACTTGTCGGGCGGTCAACAACAGCAACTGGCCATTGCCCGCGCATTGGCCGCCAAGCCGCGCTTGCTGATCCTGGACGAGCCCACCGAAGGCATCCAGCCCAGCATCATCAAAGACATCGGCCGCGTGATCCGCCAGTTGGCCGATGTGGGCCTGCAAGGCCAGCGCATGGCGGTGCTGCTGTGCGAGCAGTACTACGACTTTGCCGAGGAACTGGCCGACCAGTACCTGGTGATGGAGCGCGGCGAAGTGATCGCACTTGGGCTGGGTGCTGAGATGCAGGAAAAGAACATTCGGCAGTTGGTGGCGATTTGAGCCTCCTTTTTGTTGTGCCCGCGAATGTGGGTATCCATAACCATGAAGCCATGGACCCACCAATCAAGTCGGTGGTGACAAATCCTCGGAAGTCGAGGCTGACAAGTCTTAGAAAGTCAGGGGTGTCCAGGGCAAGGTCCGTCAATGCGAGCGAAGCGCGGTGATCCAAGTCTTGGCGGTCAGCGTTCGTTCATGGCGCCGCCAAAGGCTCTGTAGATGGGTTTGGCCAGATACTTGAGCACCGAGCGCTGACCCGTTCTGATGTCGACCGTGGCGGTCATGCCCGGCTTGAGCACCACTGCGGCCAGCATCGGGTTGGGGTGGCTGCGGGCTTTGTCGGCGTCCAGTTTCACGTGGGCCCGGTAGTAGCTGCTGCTTTGGCCATTGGCGCCTTGTTCGACCAGTGTGTCCGAGCTCAGATACACCAATGTGCCCTCCAAATTGCCGTACACCGAATAATCAAACGCATCGAGCTTGATGGCCACCGGCAGTCCCAATTGCAGTTGCCCGATGTCGACCGGATTGATCTTGACCTCAAACACCATGCCCCCTTCGGTGGGTGAAATCTGCATCATCTCGTCACCCGCCCGCAACACGCCTCCGATGGTGGTGACCTTGAGGTACTTCACCACCCCGGCAATCGGTGCGGTGAGCACGGTGTGGCCCAGCACGCTGCGGCGTTCATCGAGTTTGTAGGTCATGGCGGCCAGATCCTCGGCGAGCTTGGTGGCCTCGGCGCGGGCATCTTGCAGGTATTTGTTGCGCGTGGCGTTGATTTTGGCCTCTATGTCCAAGGCCTGTCGTTTGGCCCGCATGACCTCCAGGCGGCTGGTGTCGCCATTTTTCAGCAGCGCCTCGTTCATGCGCAGCTCTTCAAGGGCCATGTCCAGTCCTTGTTGCAGGCTCGCCAGCTCATCTTGCAGGCTGCGCTTGCGCTGGTCATACAAGGCTTGCTGTACCGCAACGATTTTGGGGTCAGTTCGCAACGCCTTGCCAAATTCGGGGGCGCGGCCCAGCGCCTCGGCCTGCGTGCGTGCCAGCGCAATAGACAATGCGGCCGCTTTGGCACGGCTTTCGTCAAAGCTGGCCTGCGAGCGCTCGCGCTCCAATATGGCAAGCTCCTGGCCTGCCTTGACGCTTTGACCTTCTTCGACCAAAAGCTTCTCCAGCACGCCGCCATCGGCCGACTGAATCACCTGGGTGCGTGCGGTGGGAATGATCTGCCCCTGGGCGCGCACGGTTTGCTCAATCTCAAACAAGGCCGCCCACAACAAAAATCCTGTGAATGCTGCCAGCAACAGCATGGTGATGGACGCAAATCCGTGCTGTTGTGCAGCTTGCTGTGCACGTTGCTGCGGGGGCGGCGTTTGCAGCCTTTGCAGCACCTGCGCCTTGGGGCCATCCATCACCAGTTGTTGGTTCGCCACCACCAGCAAACGGTCGACCAAGTCAAACATTTCAGCCTTGTGCGTCACCAGCACCAGTGTGTCTGCAGGCCCTATCGCCGCCTTGAGCGCATGCATGACCTGCTGCTCCAAAACTCGGTCCATCGAGGCAGTAGGCTCATCGAGCAGCCAAATGCGCGGCTGACGCAAAAAAGCCTGCGTCAAGTTCACCAACTGGCGCTGCCCGCCCGACAGGCCCGTGCCGCCTTCAAAAATCTCTTGCTGCAAGCCCTTGGGGTGCACGGTGATGACGGTTTGCAGCAGGCCCGTCTCGCGTGCGGCCTGCAAAATCGCTTCGTCACCCGGATCGAGTTGGCCCAAGATCAGGTTGTCGCGCAAAGTGCCTGCAAACAGCCTGCCCTCTTGCTGCACATAACCCAAGTGTTCGGCCAGCAGCGGTTTGGACAGGTGTGACAAATCAACATCGTCCAACAAAATGCGCCCCTCTTGCGGCTTGTACATGCCCGAGAGCAAGCGCAACAGCGTGGTCTTGCCTGCGCCAATGGGGCCCAGCACACCTATTTTTTCTCCAGGCTGAATCACCAAATTTGAAACCGTAAGCGCCTTTTTGCCGCCGTAGTGGGCCACAACCTCCTCAAAACGAAAAGCGCCCTGGATCTTGGCTGGCAAGATGGGCATCTCTTGGCCGTGGTGGTCGTCTTGTAGCGCCCAAAGGCGGTCCAGCCCTTGCAGTGCCGCCTTGGCGTGGGCCCATTGCACCAACTGACCCGGAATCATTGCCACCGGGTTCAGCACCCGTCCGGACAAGATCGAGCAAGCAATCAGCCCACCCAAAGACAACTCACCGCGACTCACCATCAAAGCGCCCGTG
The DNA here is from genome assembly GCF_044373035.1 of Limnohabitans sp. Classification (GTDB taxonomy): domain Bacteria; phylum Pseudomonadota; class Gammaproteobacteria; order Burkholderiales; family Burkholderiaceae_C; genus Limnohabitans_A. Next base: position 8,311 of record NZ_JBILQU010000053.1, read on the forward strand.
GCCACCAGCAGCGTGTAAGACACCTGTTGCAAGGCGCTGCCCAAGTGTTGCGAATGCTCACTGACATTGCGAATTTGCAAATCACTGTCGCGGGATTCGTCGGTGGTCTTCATCCAGCGCGACAGCATGCGCCAGCCGCCTTGGCCTGACTTGATGCTCTCGGCCCCCTCGATGGTCTCCACCAAGAGGCCTGTTTTTTGGTTGCTGGCCGCATTGGCCTGCGTGGCCAACGCATCGACCCGCCGGCGGTAATACATGCCCACACCCAGACACACCATAAAAAACATGAATGGGATGACCGCCAGCCAGCCACCAATCATGGCCATTACCACCAAAAACAGCAGCGCAAAAGGCGCATCCACCAGCAAACTGGAAGTGGCTGCGGTAAAAAAACTCCGCACTGTTTCATAGCCGCGCATTTGTGCGGACAGGGCCCCCACGCTCTGGGGCAGCTGGTCCAGCCGGATCGCCAAAAACCGCAAGTAGACCTGGCGCGCCAAGCGCTGGTCGACTTGGTCAATCAGCCTTTCGTAGAGCCGGCTGCGCACGCGCTTGGCCAGCCACTCAAACACAATGGCCCCCAACACACCCAGCGTCAACACCAAGAGCGTTTGCGATGCGGCAGCGGGGATCACCCGGTCATAGACCTGCAAGCTGTAAAACGAAGTCACCAGGGCCAGCACGTTGATCATCATGCCCCCCAAGAGCGTCTCGCGCAGCACACCGGCATGGGCGAACAATTCATGGCGAATCAGTTGGGCGACCGGACTTTTGGTGGCTGAATAAGGGCGGGACAGGCGCAGGGTTGCAATGGTGTGGCGGTCCAGCTTGGCATCGGCACATTCGGCCCAGCGCTGGTTGGCCGCGTCCCACCAATCGCTGATCCACTGGCCTTGTGCGTTTTGCCCGCGCAACACCCCCCATTGACCGTGCCCTTGGTTCCCGTCTTGCGCGTGCACCAGCGCGGGCATCTTGGCGGCGTCGGGCCCTTTGAGCCAGCGGGGGGCAGCCACCTGCAGGTGCTGGGTAACGGTCTGAAGTTGTTGTTGGGGCGTTTGTTCGACCTCTGGTGCAGCCATGCCTTTTTTGCCCAAGGCCGCAGCCACAGCTTCTTGCAAGGCCAAGCGGTCAATGCTCTCGTGCTGCAGTTGCGCCAAGCGTGCAAGGCTGGGCAGCAAATGATTCATCTCGGGGGATTTCATGGGTTGCCCTGGGTCACGGCCTCAATGCCTTGGGTGTAAAAACTCAAACGCCAGCTCACCACCACCTGGGTGGCCAGCAAGTCGGCGATCAGGGCCTCGGTCTGCGCCAGTTCGCGTGCGGCGTTCATCACATCCAGCCAGGTCTTGCGACCCGCCAAAAACTGGCGATCAAACGACTCTGATACCGACTGCGCCGAGCGCAAAGACGCCTGCACCGATGACAAACGCCGCTCTGTGGCCATGAACTGGGCATGGTCTGCCAGCACCTGTTCATTCAGGTTGCGCGTTTGCACCTGCACCTCGGCCAAGGCAGCCTCCAGCTGGCCGCGCGCGGCGGCCACATTGGACAAGCCCGACAGACCCGCACCCAAGCGGCTGCTCACCCCAACGAACAAACGGTTGACCGGTGCGCCATTGGCAAAGTTGAAGTTGCCGTACTGGCGCTCTGCGCGCAGATAAACCTCGGGCAACAAATCGGCCCGCCGCTCAAGCACCGTGGCCTCTTGCACACGCACTTGCGACAGCGCTTTTTGCAGCGCTGCACTTTGGCCCAGCGCTTGCTCGAGCAGCGCAGCCGCCTGCGCATTCACGGCGCGGGGTGTGGCCACCGTGCTGGCCAGGGCGTCACCCGCAATGGGTCGGCCCAGCAACTGGCCGAGTCGGGCCAGTGCCGTGTCGCCCTGGGCCAGCGCAGCGGTCACGTCGGCGCGAACGGCATCCAGACGCCCCTGCGCCAAAACCCGATCACTTTCGGCAGAGACCCCTTCGTCAATGCGCCTTTGAACTTGCCTGAGCAGCCGGTTGTGGGTGTCTTCAATCTTTTGGCTGGCCTGCGCCTTCAGGTGCGCGGACAGCCATTCGCCATAAGCCTGCACCACGCGCAGACTCAGCTGCAGGCGCGACTCATCCAGGGCCGCTTGGCTTTGGTCCAGACTGGCTTGGGCCTTGTCGGCCCCTGCCGTCAAGCGTCCGCCCGTGTACAACGGCTGCTGCAGGCGCAGGGTGGCCACACGGTTATCCCCCTGGTACAGCGGATCGGCCCCACGGGTGGTGGCGTTTTCCAGAGACACCGAGGGTGTGGGGTAAAACTGCCAACGCGCACTGTCCACGCCCGCCGCTGCCGATGCCACCAGCGAACGCTGACTTTGGGTGGCGGGGTGCGAAGCCAGTGCGTCCCGGACCAGCGAGGCCAGGGTTGGGCTGGGGGTCTGAACTTGCGCCAGCGCCCACACAGGGGCACAGCCCATGCAGACCCAACACAAGTAACGGCGGGCCAGTTGCAGGGCAATGGTCATTTACAAGACCTGCAGGGCGACGTTCATGCCCCAATTGGCGTGGTTGAAGACCAAGCCGTCGTAAACCCGTAAAGCCGCATAGTCAGTGCTGGACGGCCAGGGCGTGGCCGAAACGTAAGAGTCGTTGACCCAGGCTGCTGGAGCGCCACTGGTGATGTTGCCCGAGCCCCTGTTGCTGCCGTTGAGACCCTGACCCGAGTACGACCCGACCAGCGTGCCGTTGTAGGCATCCCAGATGGCGCTCAAGTCATCGTAGCTGGGGTTTGTCTGGCTTGGGCTGTTCAGGGCCGTGCCGTTCATCAAACCCGCGTTGGGGCTGGTCCCCAGCGTGGGCAACGCCAACTTGACCCCATTGACGGTGGCGTAGCGGTAGGTGTCGTTCGTCGAAGCCCCCGCAACACCATTGATGTCTTGCTTGAAGAGGTCGTAGATCTCGCTGAGTCGATAAGTTCCTGTGTCCCGGTAGTAAGCATCCCCGACCGTGGTCCCGTCCCCATTTCGGTCCAAGTGGTAGTACCACTTGCCCTCGACTTGTACCGGTGCGATCAATTGACCCAAGCTGCCCAAGTCGACGACAGACTGACCCGCCAAAGGTTCAGGGGTAATTTGCAGGTCGAGCTTTGTAAAGTCCCAGGAGAAAGTGCCGTTGCGATGCACCGCCACAGAGATCATGGCGCCTGGGGCCAGGGTCAGGTTGGACAAGGTCAGATTTGTGCTTGATGGCGATGAATTGCCGGAGTCTTCGTACAGGGCGCCTTGCAGCAAGATAGTGGGGGTGCCGCTGGCATAGGCTGTCGAAGAGGTGGTGACCGAGTAAGCAATGCCGTCTTCGCTGCGTGTCGGAGCATATAGGGTAGTTCCGTAAGTTGAAAGAAAAGCGCCCACCAAGCTCAAGCTGCCCGTCAGATCAACGGTCACATTCGATGAGGTGGTGTTCTTCCAGGCCACAACAATGGCCTTGCCCAGGCCGCCGTTGGACGTTGAATCCGGATGAATGATGAGGTCTCCGTTCTCCTGTTTTTGCACTAAGGGGTAGAGGTTGAATGCATGATTTCCGTCCCACTGCGGTCTAGGGATCACGCCGCTGAGGCTCGTATCCCAATCGCTGAGAAGCTGCAAAGTAGAGATGTTCGAGTTGTTGAAGTCTGCCGAAAAATATTGCCAAATGTTGTCGGCGCTTTGGACGGTCGGTCCAGCGATAAAGTCTCTAGCGGCGTCGAATCCGGTACCGACCACCGGCAGCGCCGCGCTATCAATATTGGGTATGTTTCCGCTGTTGGCAGTGTAGGCAAAGGCATTGCCTGCTGCGTCCGTGATGCCTGCAATCAAGGCGGCCTTGAGGGCGGCCTCATCGATCGCGGCCTGACCGTTTTGATTGGATGCAACCGTGTAGGTCAGCGAGCGTGTGTTACTCCCATCTGTGCCAGACCAGGTGGCGTTCACGCCCGATCCGGCCACGGTGAAGATGGTGCTGTTGCTGCCCGTGGTCAGGCCGTTCACATCGTCGTCAAAGGTCAGGGTCAGCGTGATGGTTTCGCCAGCGCTGTTGCCGGCGGTGCCGGCCAGGGTTGTCAGGGTGGTGATGGGTGCAGTGCTGCTCAATGTCGGTGCGCTGGTATCGACCACCGGCAATACCTGGTCAAGCGAGCGTGTTTTTACGTTGAATTGATAGTTTCGACCGTCAAAGACTTCCCGAAAAGCTACCGCGCTGCCGATGTTTTGAGCTGTGATGTCCTGTCCATCGGAATACTGCGAAGTCCAAGACCCGGGCGTGCCCCCTAAGATGGAAATGACACCTTCGTTGTCTACCGTTTGCGTTCCATCTTTCCAACCAAAAATGTAATTGCCGTTGGCTATGGTTGTATTGCCGGCCACTTTATTGAAGGCCAAGTCCTGATAAACGGTACTTCCTAGGGCCTGCTGTGTGCTGCCGATGGCCCTGAGCACATAGTCGCTGCCCACCTTATCGAAAAGCAGCGGCGTGATGTTGCGGCTACCCCCGAAGTTGCCAGAGGCAAAACTCCAGGAATGAACTTCTTGGCCGACGGCCGAGGCAAAACCATTGCCCGGGATGAGGTACACGCTCTGGAAGCCATCGACGCCACCACTCGTATTGAGCCCAAATTGGATAGGCGTATTGATGGCTGCATCGTCGATGCCTGCAATATTGCCAGCATAGGCAAAGGCATTGCCCGCTGTATCGGTGATGCCCGCGATCAAGGCGGACTTGAGCGCATCTTCATTGATGGCGGCCTGCCCGCTTTGCCCAGCCGCGATGGTGTAGGTCAGGGTTCGGCTGCTGCCGGTGCCTGACCAGGTGGCGCTCACGCCCGAGCCACCAACGGTGAAGATGGTGCTGTTGGTGCCTGAACTCAGGCCGCTGACTGCGCCGTCGAAGTCCAGGGTCAGGGTGATGGTTTCACCGGTGCTGTTGCCGGCAGAGCCTGCCAGGGTGCTGGTGGTCACCAGCAGGCTGTTGCCGGGCTGAGCCCCGCTGTTGGTCAGGGTGGGGGAGGTCTCCAAGCTGTTGATGGCGATGGTTGTGCCTGCCCCGCCGGGGGTGGCGGCCACCGTGCCAACGTCCACAAAGGCCGTCGACGCAGACAGCTGGGTATAGGTTTGGCTGCCAGGCGCGGTGGTGCCCATGAACACCCGCAAGTTGTCTGACTGACCGGCGGTGTCTGGGTTGTTGCGGCCCCACAAAAGCAGGTTGTCAATTCTGTAGACCGCACCCAAGTCCACATCGATAAAAACTTTGTTGCTAGTCACCGCCGTGGCTGACTGGGTGGTGGTGACATAAGCCAAGCCGGATGCCGTGCCCGACTGGCCTGTGAACGCATTGCCCACGGTGCTGTCCACCAAAGCGGCGGGGGCAAATGCGACCGTGTTGAGCGTGCCCGAGTCCGTGCCAGCGGTGATGTTGGTGCTGGCGGTGGCCAACAGATTAGCGGCCACATCCACCTCGCCAACCATGGCCCTCAAGCCGGTCAAGGACAAAATGTCTTCGCGCGCGGCACTGGCATTGTGGTAAATGCGGATGTAGCGGGCCAGCACGGGGTTGGTCAGGGTGGGCCCTGTGGTGTCAACCACCGGCAGGGGGCTGACATCGATGTTGGGAATGCTTCCGCTGTATGCGAAGGCATTGCCCGCCGCATCGGTGATGCCCGCGATCAAGGCGGACGTAAGCGCATCTTCATTGATGGCCGCCTGCCCGTTTTGCCCAGCCGCGATGGTGTAGGTCAGGGTTCGGCTGCTGCCGGTGCCTGACCAGGTGGCGCTCACGCCCGAGCCACCTACGGTGAAGATGCTGCTGTTCGTGCCTGAACTCAGGCCATTGACCGTGCCGTCGAAGGTCAAAGTGAGTGTGATGTTTTCGCCTTCGCTGTTTCCTGCTGAGCCTGCAATCGTGCTGGTGGACAAGGCCCACGCTTGAGTGACCAGTCCAATTGACTCGATTTGCTCCCAAGATGACCCGTGCAGTGAATTCACGTAGACCTTGGCTTTTGAGACAAGATAGTTGGTCCGAGGGAAGTCGATCTTGAAGTCAACGGACGATTCGCCACTTGAAGGCGTGGGGTCGATGCCCTCCCATACTTTGTAGTAATTTCCTGAGACATCGACCAAGTCCAAGCGGGTCACGAACCCATGTTGATAGATCTCCTTGATGACAACAGAGTCAGCGTAAACAGGACTTGAAAAACTGACTTCCACCCATTCACCGCTGGGATTGTTGGCTTCCAGCGGAGCCCATGCTTTGCCATCATCTTCAAAAGTTGAGTCAGGCGCTCCGAGGATCTGCCAAATCGACCACAGCGTTCCTGGACTTTGGCCAAACGTGGAACTCGCTGTTGCTGATGCGGCGTATTGAATGTCGAGCACAGGCCCTGCGCTGTCGACCGTGTAGCTGTTGCTGGCCGCAACCGACAAGTTTCCCGCTGCATCGACGCTGTAGAGGCTGTAGCTGCCGTCTTCCAGGCCGGTCAGGCTCAAGTTGGTTGCTGTGCTGGCGGTGCTGGTGGCGACACTGTTCCATTTGGCGCCATCAGCACCTGTGATGCTGGCCAAGCTCGTGACCGTCACCGGGCTGGCTCCACCGGTTTTGACCAGATAGGCGGTGCCCACCTCGCTGCTTTGTACCGTGGCATTGCTGGTGTTGGTGCCAGTGCCAGCAGTCAGCGTGGCCGTGGGCGCCACCGTGTCCAGCGTGAAGCTGGTGCTGCCCGCGCTGCTGGCGTTGCCCGCTGCGTCGGTGGCCACGGCGCTCACGCTGATGCTGCCGTTGCCCAGGGTCGTCAGCTCTGCGCTGCTGTGCGTCACCGCCACCGGCGTGGCGCCGTTGCCCGTGACGGACTTGCTCACCGTGCCGCCGCCGCTGCGGGTAAAGGTCACCACGGTGCTGGCGCCACTTTCGGCAGAGACCATCACCACATCGGCCATGGCTTCGGCCAGGGTGGCGCCGTTCTCCACGCCCGAGCCCAGAGCCAGGCTGGGCGCGACCGGTACGATAGTGTCAATCACCGGCAGCGCGCTGACATCGATATTGGGAATACTTCCGCTGTAGGCAAAAGCATTGCCCGCCGCATCAGTGATGCCCGCGATCAAGGCGGACGTAAGCGCATCTTCATTGATGGCCGCCTGCCCGTTTTGTCCAGATGCGATGGTGTAAGTCAGGGTGCGGCTGTTGCCGGTGCCTGACCAGGTGGCGCTCACGCCCGAGCCACCAACGGTGAAGATGGTGCTGTTGTTGGTGCCTGAACTCAGGCCGCTGACCGCGCCGTCGAAGTCCAGGGTCAGGGTGATGGTTTCACCGGCGCTGTTGCCTCCACTACCGGCAAGGGTGCTGGTGGCGACTATCCCAGGTACCCCCCCGACCAATTTGAGATCATCAAAAGCGGCGCCTGGTTTGGCACCGCCAGTTTTGTACCAGAGTCCGGTGCGCGCGTTGGCCGCGTTGCTCGTGAAAACATGACTGGCGCCGCCCAGTTGTGTCCATGCGTCTGCGCTGTTCTGCTTGTAGAAGAAACGGTAGTCGTCCGAGGCGCCTTTTTCGGTGACCTCAACTTTCAGATAAGCACTGTCAAAGCCATAGCCGGCATTCTCTCGCTGACCGCCATAGTCGAAGTCCTCGATATTGATGCGCCAGTTGCCGTCCCAGCCGGTCATGCCGTAGGTGAAGGCGGGGCGAGCGCCGTTTTGGTCAGCGTAAAAGGTCAGGCCGGCGTTTTGCTGAGTCTGGCTGCGGTCATTGATGCGGACCTGAGCCTCTATGGACCAGCTTGCATTGAGGGCAACTTGCGGGCTCATCAGGTAGGCGATCGGTGTGGCGCCCCGGGTGCTCCACATGTCGGTGTTACCGCTAGCGTTGAAGACGAGTTCACTGTTGGCCGTATCGAGTGTGATGGCGGCCAAACTGGTGTTGGGAATGTCCAGGGCGATGGCCGGGGTCAGGGAATTTTCGTCAAAGGCCGTGGCCACTGCGCTGAAAGTGGGCCCTGTGGTACCGACCACCGGCAGCGCCGCGCTATCAATATTGGGTATGTTTCCGCTGTTGGCAGTGTAGGCAAAGGCATTGCCTGCTGCGTCCGTGATGCCTGCAATCAAGGCGGCCTTGAGGGCCGCCTCATTGATCGCAGCCTGACCGTTTTGACCGGCTGTGATCGTGTAGGTCAGCGTGCGTGTGTTGGTGCCATCTGTGCCAGACCAGGTGGCGTTCACGCCCGATCCGGCCACGGTGAAGATGGTGCTGTTGCTGCCCGTGGTCAGGCCGTTCACATCGTCGTCAAAGGTCAGGGTCAAAGTGATGGTTTCGCCAGCGCTGTTGCCGGCGGTGCCGGCCAACGCCGCGCCCAGGGCTGTGGTCGGTGCAGTGCTGCTCAAGGTCGGCGCGGTGACGTCGGCTGTGACTTGGATGGCAATGACATCGGTGTCGGTGGCGCCTTGGCTGTCACTGGTCGACATGGTCAGCTGCGCAGGCCCGGTGTATCCGGCGTTGGCTCTGAGCACCAAGCCATTGGCTGCTGCCAAGGTGGCATTGATTTGCGCCAAGTTGCCCGTCAGGGCGACGCTTGCGGTTTCGTTGCCTGTGATCCCGGCAGCGGTCAGACCACTGGGCACGTTTTGATCGACCGTCAGCACACCCTGAGTCTGTGTGAAGGTGACCGTGTAAACACCCGTCAGATCGGGGTCGCTGATTTGCAGGCCCGTGATCGCCTGCGGTGTGTCGGCGCCCACCTGAATGTCCGTCAGGGCGCGCAGCACGACGATGCCGGAGCCACCGCTGCCGTTGAGTGTGCTGCCGCTGCCGCCTCCGCCACCACCAGTACTGGCAACGCCATTCGTGGCGGGTGTGTTGCCGTTGGTTGCGTTGCCACCATTGGTGCCGCCGACTCCTCCTCCTGCTGGACCGGCACCACCTCCGCCAGAGCCGTACACCACCGTTGTGCCAGTGATGTCTAAGCTCACCCCTTGACCGCCATGACCTCCCAATGAGCCGGATGCGTCAAGTCCCTCGGAGGACGCACCACCTCCGCCTCCGCCCGCCGGATTGGTCCCCCAGCCTATTTTGTTGCTTTCACCACCCGCGTTGCCATAAAAAATGACGCCATTGACGTTTGTGGCCGTGCCGGGGACGGCTGCGCCTCCAAGGCCAACACTCCAATGGCCACCACCGCCGGAGCCTCCGGGAGAGCCGTTATCGCCGCCGTTGCCACCGCCCACGCCACCTCCGCTCACAGACACCGATATGCCATTGCCTGAGATGCTGCTGCTGCCGCCGTTGTGCCTGGTGTCCGAGGTCGAATAGGACCAATCGCCATTACCATATGCAGACCCTCCCGCACCGACCGTGACGGAATAAGTCCCGCTGGACAGGTTCAGGCTTGGTATGTAAGCCACACCACCGCCGCCGCCGCCGCCGCCGGCCATGTTGCCAGCCCAAGCACCCGCTGCCCCGCCGGCGACCACCAGTGCTTCCACATTGAGGGCAGACGCTAGATTGAAGGTGCTCGTGCCCACCTGGGTGAAACTGTAGACCGAGTAGGCACCCACCGTCGTCCAACTCAGGCCGGTGGGAAGCTGAGCGATTGGCAACTGATTGACAGGCGCCTGATTGGGCGTGATCGTGTAGGCTTGGGTGAAGACGGCGCCGTCGTTGCCGGCCGCGTCGGTGACCTTGACCTTCAGGGTGTTGCTGCCGCTCAGGGTCTGGCTGGCCAGACTCCAGGCGTTGCTGCCGACACTGCCGGAAGCCGCAAGCCAGTCGGTGCCATTGTTCAAAGACACCAACACGGTCTCGCCGGCTGCTAGGTTGGCGCTCAGGTTGCCGCTGATGGTTTGGGCCGCCGTGTTGGTGATGAAGTCGTTGCCGCTGGTGCCGCTGTTAACACTCAAAGCTGCGCTTGCAATACTGGTGGTGGGCGCTTGGGTGTCCACCACCGGCAGCGCCGTGCTGTCGATGTTGGGGATGTCGCCGCCATTGGCGCTGTAGGCAAAGGCATTGCCTGCTGCGTCCGTGATGCCTGCAATCAAGGCGGCCTTGAGGGCGGCCTCATCGATCGCGGCCTGACCGTTTTGATTGGATGCAACCGTGTAGGTCAGCGAGCGTGTGTTACTCCCATCTGTGCCAGACCAGGTGGCGTTCACGCCCGATCCGGCCACGGTGAAGATGGTGCTGTTGCTGCCCGTGGTCAGGCCGTTCACATCGTCGTCAAAGGTCAGGGTCAAAGTGATGGTTTCGCCTGCGCTGTTGCCGGCGGTGCCTGCAATCGTGCTGGTGGCCACAGTCCAGGCCGGTCCGTCTCCACCCACTAAATTGAGCTCATCAAAAGCGGCGCCTGGCTTGGCAGACTCGGTTTTGTACCAAAGACCAGTTCGGGCGTTATCGGCGCTCGAAGACAAGACGTACGCTGAACCGCCATGTTGCGTCCAAGGGTCCGAGCTGCTTTGCTTGTAGAAGAAACGGTAGTCGTCCGAGGCGCCTTTTTCGGTGACCTCGACTTTCAAGTAAACGCTGTCGGCGTTGTAGATGTCTGCTTCCCTGATACGGCTGGAACCCAAAGCTTCAAGAGCGATAAACAAACCAGAGTAGCTTGGGGCATTTCCGCCAGCGTTCCAGCCTTCTAAGCCAAAAGTGAAGGTGGGTTTGGCACCATCGGCGTCGCTGTAAAAGGTCAAG
>NZ_JBILQU010000157.1:0-4246 GCF_044373035.1 Limnohabitans sp.
TGGTGCCCGGCTCGGCCCAAAATTTGAAAGTCACTTACCCAGCCGACTTCGCGTTTGCCGAGGCGGTTTTGAAAGGCAGAACATGAACATCCGCATTGGCGAAGGCTGGGACGTGCATGCCCTGGTGCCTGGGCGCAAGCTGATTTTGGGCGGGGTGGAGATTGCGCACAGCGCAGGCCTGTTGGGCCACTCAGACGCCGATGTGCTGCTGCATGCCATCACCGATGCGGTGCTGGGGGCGGCGGGCTTGGGCGACATTGGGCGCCACTTTCCGGACACGGATGCGCAGTTCAGGGGAGCCGATTCATCGGTGTTGCTGGCCGAGGCCATGCGCCGCGTGCGCGCGCAAGGTTGGGAGCTGGTGAACGTGGACAGCACCATCGTGGCGCAAGCGCCCAAACTGGCCCCGCACATGGCGGCCATCAACGCGGGCGTGGCGCGGGCGTTGGGCGTGCAGGCAGATCAGGTGAATGTGAAGGCCAAGACCGCAGAAAAGCTGGGGCCGGTGGGCATGGGCCAAAGCATCGAGGCGCGGGCCGTGGCTTTGCTGCACAAGCCATCTTGAGGGCACTGCAGACCGAGCCCCGCGTTCAGCGAGGTGGCCGTATGGCGGTTTTGGGCCTGAACGCCTGGCACACCTCGGCGCGGGTTTGCATGTAAGGCCCGCCGATCAAATCCACGCAATAAGGCACAGCCGCAAAAATGCCGTGCACCACGGCTTGGCCATCGGCGTCTTTCAGACCTTCCAGCGTTTCGGCAATGGATTTGGGCTGGCCGGGCAGGTTGATGATCAGGCTTTGGCCCCGGATCACGGCCACTTGGCGCGACAGGACGGCGGTGGGTACAAATTTAAGGCTGATCTGGCGCATTTGCTCGCCAAAACCGGGCATTTCCTTGTCCGCCACGGCCAGGGTGGCTTCGGGCGTGACATCGCGCAGGGCCGGGCCGGTGCCGCCGGTGGTCAGCACCAAGCTGCAACCGGCATCGACCAACTCGATCAGGGTGGCACTGATGCGGTCTTTTACGTCGGGGATCAGGCGCGGCTCAAACGTGATGGGGTTGTGCAGCGCACGGGTCAACCAGTCTTGCAATGCAGGCAAGCCTTTGTCTTCGTACACACCGGTGCTGGCCCGGTCGCTGCAGGACACGATGCCGATCTTGATCGGGTCAAACTGGGATTCACTCATCTTCGGTCTCGTCGGGGGTGTCTTCACTTTCGCCGCCGGTGAGCACGCTGCGCACCAGCTTGAACAGTTCGCGGTAAGCGCGGCCTTGGCGGGGGGCCAAGCCTTGTGAAACGGCTGCGTTGCTCACGGGCACCGCGTCCTTGCGTGCTTGGCGCACCAAGGCGCGCAGCTGCTGCATGTCGGTTTGAGGGTGGTGCGCGATCCATTCGCCCACGGCCTCGTCATCGGCGATCAGGCGGTCGCGCCAGGCTTCGGCCAGGTGCAGGGCTTGGGTGTCTTTGGCACTGCCCAGGCGCTGGATGTCCAGGGCCTCGCGCACGGTCTGCAAAATTTCAGGGCTGAGCAGGCGCATTTGCTTGCCAATGAACTGCATTTGGCGGCGCTTGCCTTCAAAGTTGGTGATGCGCTTGGCTTCGGCCAGGCCATCCACCAGTTTGTCAGGCAGGGCCAGGCCCTCCATCAGGTCTTTGCGCAAAGTCAGCAGATCGGTGCCAAGGTCTTGCAATTCGGTGCTTTCACGCTTGAGTTCGGTGCGGCTGGGGCCGTCGAGCCCGCCTTTGAGCTCGCGCTTGTACTCCAGGTCCAGCTCGCTGCCTTCGGCAACAAATTGACCGCGCACGAAGTAGCCTTTTTTGGGTTTACGGGACATGAATGGGGGAACTCGTTTTCAGATGCAGCGCTGGGGCTGGGTGGCAAGTATCATAGCGGCCACTGCGGGCCTGGTGCCCGCCATTTTTTTCGAGACCCTCCTCGTGAATATTTCTGTGAAAAGCGCCGTGAAAAAAAACGCCCCTGCCCCCGCCTCCCATGCACACGCCCACGACGGCTTCAGCTACTCGCGTGATCATTTTGAGGGGTTGGTCGACATCGCCCTGCACCACGCCAAAAAACTGGGGGCCACCAACGCGGGGGCCGAAGCGTCGGAAGGTTGCGGCCTGTCGGTCAGTGTGCGCAAAGGCGAGCTGGAAAACGTGGAGCGCAACCGCGACAAATCGCTGGGTGTGACGGTCTATGTGAAGCACCGCCGGGGCAATGCCAGCACTTCGGATTTTTCCAAAGCCGCGATCGAGCGCACGGTGCAAGCAGCTTTCGACATTGCCCGCTTCACGGCCGAAGACCCCACGGCCGGTTTGCCCGACGAAGCCGACATTGAAACGAACCACCGCGACCTGGACTTGTTTCACCCGTGGTCCATCAACAGCGAAGAAGCCGCCCGCATCGCCTTGCAATGCGAGGCCGCCGCGCTCAAAACCAGCCGCCGCATCACCAACAGCGACGGCGCTGCCGTGTCGGCCCAGCAAAGCCATTTCTTCAGCGCCCACACGCACGGTTTTCGCGGCGGTTATGCCAGCTCGCGCCACAGCGTTTCGGTGGCCCCGATTGCCAAGCTGCCCGGGCGCAACGCCGAAATGCAGCGCGACGCTTGGTACACCTCGATGCGCTCAGCCGAAGAGTTGGCCTCGGTCGAGGCTGTGGGCCGCTATGCCGCCGAACGCGCCTTGTCGCGTTTGGGGGCCCGCAAGATTGCCACCACCGAATGCCCCGTGTTGTTCGAGTCGCCCGTGGCCGCTGGCTTGCTGGGTGGTTTTGTGCAGGCCGTGAGCGGCGGGGCGTTGTACCGCAAGAGCAGCTTTTTGCTGGACTCTTTGGGCAAAAAGGTGTTCCCCAAGCACATCGACATCGAAGAAGACCCGTTTGTGCTGCGCGGCAAAGGCAGCTCGCCTTTTGACGACGAAGGTGTGCGCTCGGTGCGCCGCAAAGTGGTCAAAGGCGGACGGGTGGAGGGCTATTTCCTCTCCAGCTATTCGGCCCGCAAGTTGGGCATGAAGACCACCGGCAATGCGGGTGGCTCGCACAACTTGGCCATGACGTCTCGCCTGACCCAAGCGGGCGACGACCTGAACGCCATGATCCAAAAGCTGGGCACCGGCCTGTTTGTGACGGAGTTGATGGGCCAAGGCGTGAACTACGTGACAGGCGACTATTCACGCGGGGCCAGCGGCTTTTGGGTGGAGAACGGCCAGATCGCCTACCCGGTGCACGAGATCACCATCGCGGGCAACCTCAAAGACATGTTTCTGGGCATCGAGGCGGTGGGCTCGGATGCTTACAACATGGGTGCCAAATCCACAGGCTCTATCTTGGTCAACCGCATGAAGTTGGCGGGCAGCTAAGGTCTGCTGCGCTGTGCAGGCAGAACTTTTGGCGGCGCTGGCCGCTTTGTCTTGGGCGGTGGGCAGTTTGTTTTCTGCCGCCGCTTCAAGCCGCATGGGCGCGTTTGCGTTCACCCGCTGGCGCTTGTTTTTTGCCCTGACCTTGCTGTGGGCCTTGGCCGCGTTCACCGGGCAGTGGCGCAGCCTCGATGGCGCGAGCGTGGGCTTGCTGGCTTTGTCCGGCTTGATTGGTATCTTCATTGGCGATACGGCCCTGTTTGCCTGCATGAACCGGCTGGGGCCACGCCGCAGTGGCGTGCTGTTTGCCACGCACGCCATTTTTTCGACCATGCTGGCTTGGTTGTTTCTGGGGGAGACCCTGTGGGGCTGGACTTTGGTGGGCGGCAGCTTGTTGGTCTCGGGCGTGATGGTGGCGATTGTGTGGGGCCGCCGCGAAAGCGAAACCCATGTTTGGGAAAACACCCAAGGGTCTTTGTGGACGGGTATTTTGCTGGGGTTGCTGGCTGCCGCCAGCCATTCGGCCGCGACCTTGATGATCAAGCCTTTGATGGTGGCAGGGGTGGACGCGGTGTCTGCTTCGGCCGTGCGCACATCGGCCAGTTTTCTGGCGCACTTGGCGCTGCTGTGGGCAGGGGCCAAAGTGGCACGGCTGCAAAACCCGTTGAACCCCAAAATCTTGTTCAATACGGCGGCCAGTGCGGTGGTGGCGATGGCCTTGGGCATGACGCTGGTGTCTCAGGCCCTGAAAACGGGGCAGGCCAATTTGGTGGGAATTTTCTCGTCGCTCACCCCGATCTTATTGCTGCCGCTGCTGTGGGTGATTTACCGCCGCCACCCCGCTTGGGGGGCTTGGGCTGGGGCGGTGATGGCGGTGGCCGGGGCGGC
>NZ_JBILQU010000054.1:0-18607 GCF_044373035.1 Limnohabitans sp.
GCCGAACAGATGTTGGCGCGCTTGGACAAAGCCTGTGTTTTCTCTTGCGAAGAATTTAGAGATTTGAAAGAGGCCATCGCGCGCTTCAAAAGCAAAAAATAACGGCCTGCCGGAACTGCAGAACACCAGTCATTGAGAGGCTGAAAAAATGGGTGACGTCCTGGACGCCCTGTCCAGTGGCATCGCCAAAACCGCAGCCAACGAACCCAAGTTCGAGCCCAAACTGTTGGTTCCAGAGGTCCCGGCCGAACCTACACGCGAGCTACTGACCGAAATAATGCTCGCCGATCGTTGGGTGTGTTCAGTCGCACGCCTTCAGCGCTGGCGCACCGTCGGCGAGGGCCCGCAGTACTTGAAGATCGTGGGGAAAGTGCTGTACCGGCTCAAAGACATTGAGGCCTATGAAGAAGCCTGTCTGATCCGTAAGGTGTTCTAGGAGAGCACCCAAATAGGCCCCGAACGGGTTGTAAATTGTTCGAACGACTTGGAATCAGTTCGAAATAGTCTTGGCGGCCCAGAAAGGTTTGTATAAATAACTTGCTCAGTTTTCTGACCCCCTTTTTTTGGTGGGGTCGGGGATTCGAACATCAATCCGTTCAAATTCAGAACGAATAGATGCCAGCCATCATCCTATGCTGAATCGCCGTAGTGGGTTTTCCAAAGGTCCTGTCAGCGTGGCTAAAAAGTGGTGTGCGAGTTTTACAAAAGCTCTACTAAATATGTTCCTGCTTTTCATCTGCTTTTATCATTGTGATACTACTGATTAAAGTGATGGAGTGTGGATTCGTGCTTTGCTTTTCAAGAGGTTTTTTGGGCGGACAGTCGGCGCCGCTGCGCCACTACAACAGCAGCTATCAACAACAGACCAGGCATGGCAAACCACCCCTTCCACGGTTGCTCGTTGCGTGTCTCGATGCCGATGATTTGATTTTTTTCGGCGATGTCAAGGCGTGCTTTCTCCGCGGCACTGTCAATCGCAATGTCGACGATCGTGATGCGGTCACTCTGTTTTTCGACGACGAGCCCCACGCTTGTCAGGGCATCTCCTTTCGCACCTTCTGGGCGCTTCAATGCAAAGGTGCGTTCAAGGCTTTGCCCGTCCTTGTCGGTTTTGATGCGCAATCTGAGCGGCTTATCTGCCGGTTGGGTGTTGGCTAATTGCACAACCTCGTCGACGCTGTGCAGACTGAACGGCGGATAGAACCGGTCACGAACGATGTCTGGTCGCAATATGATGAGGGTCGCAATCAGCAGGAAAAGCATTTCCCATGGCCGATTTTTGACGAATCCCCAGCCCTGGGTCAGAGAAGCGAAGGCGGCGCAGGCCAAAAGTGCTGTCAAGGCCACCCATGCGATGTGCAGGGGGTTGTCGACTCCGATCAGCAGCAGTTCAGTGTTGAAGACGAACATGAAAGGCAGGATGGCTGTTCGGATTTCGTAGATGAAGCCCTGTATGCCTGTCTTCAGCGGATCGGCGCCGGAGAGTCCCGCTGCCGCATAGGCAGCCAGCGCTACCGGCGGGGTGGAATCGGCCATGATGCCGAAATAGAACACAAACAAGTGCACGGCAATGAGCGGAATCTCTAGGCCGTGCGAAGCTGCGAGGGAGATGATCACGGGTGCCAAGAGGGTCGAGACGACGATGTAGTTGGCCGTGGTCGGCAAGCCCATACCGAGTATGAGCGAGAACACAGCGGTCAGAATCAGAACACCTGCAAGTGACCCAAAGGAGAGTGCTTCAACAAGATCGGCCAGTACTTGTCCGATGCCTGTGAGGCTGACAACACCAACAATGATGCCAGCCGTCCCCGTGGCGATGGCAATGCCGATCATGTTGCGTGCCCCAGCATCGAGACTGAACAAGAGGTCCTCCCATCCCTGTCGCCAAGTTCCCGTAGTGGTGCGCCCGCGTGCCCAGGCCACAAGGGGGCGCTCAATGAAGAGCATCACCATTGTGAAGGTGCAGGCCCAGAAAGCGGCCAATGCCGGCGATTGCTCCAGCACCATCAGGTTCCAGATGAGAATCCAGATCGGCACGATGAAATAGAGCCCACCGAGGACGGTAGGCCTCGCGGGAGGCAGGTTGGCGGCCTCTTCGACGCTAATCTCGCCACTTTCTTCAGGGTATTTGGCTGAAAGCTTGACCAAGCCGGCAAAGACAGCGACCAGCAGCACAGCGGCGACCAGTGATGCGGCCTCACCAAACAGCGAGGGCAGGAGTTCCGTCAGCCACAGGCCGACCTGCATGACAAGCACCACACCAGCAACCGCCATCGACCAGTTGATGATGCGATCCCGCAAGGGCGACGGAGGGCGCGGTATGCCCTGCATTCCGGCCTTGAGCGCTTCAATGTGAACGATGAACAACAGCGAGATGTAGGCGAGAACGGCTGGCAGAAAAGCATGGCGGATCAGCTCGCCATAAGGTATGTTCAGATACTCGACCATCAGGAAGGCAGCAGCGCCCATAACGGGGGGCATGATCTGGCCGTTTGATGACGAGGCCACTTCAATTGCACCGGCTTTGACGGGCGTATAGCCCACGCGCTTCATCAGCATGATGGTGACGTTGCCACCGGTCAGCACATTGGCCACCGAAGAGCCGGAAATAATGCCGTTGAGACCGGATGAGACGACCGCCGCCTTCGCTGGACCACCGCGCATATGTCCCAGCAGCGAGAAGGCGACACGCGTCATGTAGTTACCGGCACCGACGCGATCGAGCATGGCGCCAAAAAGCACATACAGAAATACGAAGCTCGTCGAGACCCCGAGTGCGACTCCAAAAACACCCTCCGTGGTCAGCCATTGGTGCGAAGCGGCACGCGAAAGCGAGGCACCCTTGTGGGCAATCATCTCCGGCATCCATGGACCGAGGAACATGTATCCGATAAAAATCAGCGCCATGATGGTCATGGGCCAACCCAATGCGCGCCGTGTCGCTTCAAGCAGGGTCAAAAGACCGAGCGTAGAAACGGTGATGTCGAGCGCAGTGGGCCGCCCGGGCCGCCCAGCCAGTTCGCCATAAAACATTGCCAGGTAAGCGGCACAGAAGGCTCCCAAGAGTGCCCAGATCCAGTCAGACAGCGGTACACGGTCACGCGGCGAACTCGCGGCGCGAGGGTAGCACAAGAAAACCAGAAAAACACCAAAAGCAAGGTGGATCGAGCGTTGAATATTGTCATTGATGACGCCCACACCAATGGCAAAAGGAAGCGGGGAAGAAATCCATAACTGAAACAAGGACCATGCAATGGCGGTGCCCGTGATGATTTTTCGCATGCCGGGCACTACGCGATCAACACGCCCCCCTGTTTCTGACGCAATGACCTTTTCAATCAGTTCATTCTTGACGGTTGATCCATCGGTATTGATTGCGCTCATGGTGATTTTCCTTGATGAGGTCAAGCGGCGTAGGGTTTATTGAAGGTGGGCCTACGCCGCAAGGCTTGTTATTTCATCAAGCCTTTTTCCTTGAAGTACTTCGCAGCACCTGGGTGAAATGGCACGGAGTTGCCGACGAGGGCTTGTTCCTTGGTGGCACGTGCCATTGCAGGATGCAGCTTCTTGAAATCTTCGAAGTTATCGAACACCGCCTTGGTAATGGCATAGGCGTTCGATTCGGGAAGGTCTGCGCTCACGACGACCGTGGCCATCATGCCGAACGTTTCCTGCTCGTTGTCTGTGCCTTTGTACATCTTCGCGGGTACGCTGGCCTTTGTGTAGTAAGAGTTGGCTTTGACGAGTTTGTCAACAACGGGGCCGGAAACCGTGGCAATGTTGCTGGCACAGGTTGTTGCGGCTTCTTGGAAGTTGGCACTTGGGTGACCGGCAATGAAGACGTAGGCGTCGATCTTGTTGTCACACAGTGCTGACGGTGCTTCCGAGGGTTTCAATTCGGTCGCCAGTTTGAGGTCTGCCGCCTTGATGCCGTACTCTTTCATCAGCAGTTCCATGGTCGCCCGTGTCCCGGAGCCAGGGTCAGCAAGATTGACGCGCTTGCCTTTGATGTCTTCAAACTTGGTGATCTTGGCGTCTTGACGAGCCACCAGAGTGAAGAGTTCGGGATACAAGGAAAACAGAGCACGCAGCTTCGGTTGGGATTTATCCTTGAACCCCCCCTCGCCCTTCATCGCTTGGTATTGAACGTCCGACTGTGTGAATCCAACCTCAATGTCGCCAGCGGCCAGGGCGTTAACGTTAAAAACCGAGCCACCAGTGGATTCGACCGTGCACCGCATGCCATGGTCCTTGCGGTTTTGGTTTACAAAACGACAGATCGCCCCACCGAGGGGGTAGTACACCCCGGTGATGCCCCCGGTTCCGATCGTGATGAACTTGGCATTTTGTTGTGCCGAGGCCGGTGCCACAGAAAACAGCGTGATGGCTGTTAGCGCAGTGGCGATTAAGGTACGTTTTTTCACTGTGAGTCTCCTAAGGTTGGTGGAATGAAAAGGATGTTGTTGGCGATCAACAAAACTCAGGCCTTGGCCAAAGTAAAGGGCGATGGGTCGATGGCACTCTGACGCCCGGCGATACGGTCTGCCAGCAAGGCGGCACTGCCGGCAGCAAGCGTGAGCCCCAATGCACCGTGCCCCATATTGGCGTAAAGATTTGCGTAACAGACTTGGTCAATGATGGGTCGACCTGAGGGCGTTGCCGGACGCACCCCAGCCCAAGCCGACGCCTGGTCGTAATTGCCAGCTTGCGGGAAAGTGTCTATGGCCTGGGCAATCAGGGTTTTCAGGCGATCGGCAGGGATGTCGGCGGCCTCCGAACCAATGTCAACCATACCGGCCACGCGCAGGCGTTCTCCAATACGTGCGAAAACGATTTTGTGATGGCTGTCGGTGACTGACACGTCGGGCGCCACACCTCCCGAGCAATCAAGGGTGATCGAGTAACCCCGCAGCCCCAAAATCGGGACGCGTACCCCCAACTTGGCAAAGAGTTCCCGACTTTCCAGACCACCAGCGACCACAAACTGGTCAGCTGTGATTTCGCCATGATCGGTGCGCGCGGACTGTAAGCGGTCGCCGCTTATATCGAAACCCTGCACAGTTTCGCCATAACGCACGCAGCCTCCGCGCCCGGTGATTTCTTTCGCCAGATGCAAGGCTAGGGCGTAATTGTCGATGACATCTTCTGATGGCGTGTAGATGCCGCCGACAAGGCGAGGCGCCAAGTCGGCCAACGCTGGGTCAATTTCAACGCATTGTGTTGGCGAGACCCGTCGTTGTTCGCATCCCAATGTGCTCTGGTATTGCATCTGCGCCTCGGCGCCAGCCAGCGCGGCAGCGTCTCGAAACACCACCAACTTGCCGTTTTGACGATAGGCCAGTTGCTGCACCGGCGCGCCGTCCGCCATCATGGCGTGCAGCAATTTGCGCGAAAGGAATCCGAGTGTCAGCAAATCCACGGTGGTTTGACGGGCATGACCCGAGGTGCACCTGGACGCGAAAGCGAAGCACCAGCGCCACAAATCAATCGACATGCGCGGGCGAAAGCGCAAAGGGCCGTCCCGCTTGCCGAGCCAACCGGGCAGTTTCAGCAGGGCTGACGGTTCAGCTAACGGGGCTACATAGCTGTAAGAGAGTTGTGCCCCGTTGGCGTAGCTTGTGCCAAGGCTAGGCCCATGCCTGCGCTCAACCACAGTTACCTCATGCCCTTCAGCTTGAAGTTGCCAAGCGGTAAACAGACCGACTAGTCCGCTTCCAACGATGCATATCTTTTGTTTTTTCACGAAGTGAATTTACTTGCCTATCACCGATAAAGAAAATGAATTTATTTCCATAGTCATTAACCTAAGGTTAATATGTTTGCATTTCCTTCCTGGGTTTTCGAAATGCGCCTGAAGCACATTGAAGTATTTAACGCACTGATGAGCGCGGGCTCTGTGGCAGGTGCGGCGCGCCTTTTGTTCGTCAGCCCGCCGGCTGTCAGCAAGGCCCTAAAAATGGTTGAGGATGAGCTCGGGTTCCTGTTGTTCCAACGCGTGCACGGTCGCCTTGAGGCTACTGCTGAAGCCTACGCTCTGTATGAGGAGGTAGCCAAGATCCCGCCGCAGCTTGCCGCCTTGCGTACACTCACGCAGCATTTGAAGACGGGGGACGGCGGGCACCTGCGCATCGCCACTTTGCCTGCGTTGGCTCAGTTCCTCATGCCACGTATCGTGGTCAGCCTGCGGGAGCGGGGCATTCTCACGGGTATTGAGATCCGTGCTCGGCATTCTCAGGATCTTGTCCCCGCTTTGCTGCTGAAGCAGGCCGATATAGGTGTGGACTTTGATTTCGGCCACCATCCTGCGATCACGCGGACGACGCTCATCGACGCCGAGCTGGTCTGCATTGCACCATCAGATTGGTTTGCCCCGGACAAGCCGCTGACGCCGGACGTATATTGTTCGCGCCCCAGTGTTGGCTACTATCCGGGCGATCCAGTCGGTGAACGCATCGGCTCCTACGCGCGAAACAACAGCCCCGCTGCTCTGGTAGATACCTACGCCGCCGCAGCTGGTTTCGCACGTCAGGGTCTTGCAGCTGCCATCGTCGATCCATTCACAGCTGCTGAGCAGGTAGGGCGCGGCATTGCCTGCTTTCGCCTGACTGAGCGCTTGCCATTGCGGCTCTCGGCGTTCACGCACAGCAGCCGACCGACCAGTATTGCCGATGCCGCTTTGCACGCTTGCCTGCAAGAAACAGCTAACCGTGCGTTGCAAGCGATCGCTTTGTAAACCGGATTGACAAGTTTGTTTGAATAACTCGTTGACGCCGAAACTTGTTTTGACCAGCACTACCTTTCTTGGTTAACCAGGGGAGGTGCCCAGTAACCCTTACAGCCACTTGATTTCTCAGCAACTAGCTGTTCATCGGTTTCCGGCACACCTGGTCAAATCTGCAACAGGTGGCAGGTAGGCAACAAAAAGCGGCCCGAAGGCCGCATGAAACAAGGAAAAAGGGTATCTGGCGGAAACGGAGGGATTCGAACCCTCGATGAGGCTCTACACCCCATACTCCCTTAGCAGGGGAGCACCTTCGGCCACTCGGTCACGTTTCCAGTGAATTTAATTATAACTCAGGCTTGGTCCAGGTCGAAGGCTTTGTGCAGGGCGCGTACAGCCAATTCCATGTATTTCTCGTCGATCACCACCGATGTCTTGATTTCGGAAGTCGAGATCATCTGAATGTTGATGCCCTCTTCGCTCAAGCTGCGGAACATCTTGCTGGCCACGCCCACATGGCTGCGCATGCCAATGCCCACGATGGAGACCTTGCAGATTTTGGCGTCGCCCATGACTTCAGCTGCGCCCAATGAAGGCAGTACTTTTTCCTTGAGCAAGTCGATGGTCTTGGCGTAGTCGTTGCGGTGCACGGTGAAGCTGAAGTCGGTTTTACCGTCTTTGCTCAGGTTCTGGATGATCACATCCACTTCGATGTTGGCATCGGCCACGGCGCCCAGAATTTGGTACGCAATACCCGGCTTGTCGGGCACGCCCACCACGGAGATTTTGGCTTCGTCGCGGTTGAATGCGATGCCTGAAACGACGGCTTGTTCCATTTGTTCGTCTTCCTCAAAAGTGATCAGGGTGCCGGATGCGGCTTCTTCGTGGATGTCGATGTCCCAAGGCGTGAAGCTGGACAGCACGCGCATGGGCACTTTGTACTTGCCTGCAAATTCGACCGAGCGGATTTGCAAGACCTTGGAGCCGAGCGACGCCATCTCGAGCATTTCTTCAAAGCTCACAGTCTTCAGGCGGCGCGCTTCGGGCACCACACGAGGGTCGGTGGTGTAGACACCGTCCACGTCGGTGAAGATCAGGCATTCATCGGCTTTCATCGCGGCAGCCACGGCCACGGCCGAAGTGTCCGAACCGCCGCGACCCAGCGTGGTGATGTTGCCCTCGTTGTCGACGCCCTGAAAGCCCGTGATGATGACCACTTTGCCCGCCTTCAGGTCGCCGCGCACGCGCTCGTCGTCGATCGATTCGATGCGCGCCTTGGTGAAAGCGCTGTTGGTTTTGATGGCCACTTGCCAACCTGCATAGCTGACCGAGGGCTGGCCTTCGGATTGCAGGGCAATGGCCAGCAGGGCCGACGAAGCTTGCTCGCCGGTCGATGCCAGCATATCGAGTTCGCGGCTGTAATCATTGCCGGGTTTGGCGGGGGTCAGTTCTTTGGCCAAGCCGAGCAAACGGTTGGTTTCGCCGCTCATGGCGCTGGGGACCACCACGATCTGGTGGCCAGCGCGCGCCCATTTGGCCACGCGCTTGGCGACATTGCGGATGCGCTCGGTCGAGCCCATCGAGGTGCCGCCGTATTTGTGAACAATCAAAGCCATGTGAAGTGATGAATATAAAAAAATTGCGAATGTGCTCTGTCAATGTCCCATCGTCAAGGATTGCCATGACGTGCCACTGGTTTGTCACAGGCAAAGCCAGTCGATTGTACCCACCAGGCTGACACTTTCTTGACCCGCGTCGCCCCCAAACCGCCGCAAACTTGTCGGTTCAATGAGCTTACTCAGGTGGATGCGTCAGGCGGCTTGCCAGCTCAGATGCTGGCCATCGCGCTGCACAAAGCCCATGCCCACCTTCAAATGGATCCGATGGCCACGGGTGGTGCACGCGGTCAGCTGGTCCAGCAGCGCGTTCAGTTGCGCTGAACTGGGCGTGGTGGCGTGCTGCAGCCGCAACCAATGGCGCAGCACCATTGCCTGGCGGGCTCGGCTCAAGCGCTGCAAAGCCTCGAGACGGGGCGGCACACCGATGTCTGCCAGTTCTTGCGCGGCCACCTCGTTCAAAACCTCTTGCGCCTGCGCGGCATGCTTGGCACTGCGGGCAAAGGTTTCACGAAAAGCGGGCAAGGCTTCGGCCAAGGCGGGCATCACGCGGGCGCGGATGCGGTTGCGGGTGAAGCTTTCGTCGGTGTTGCTGGGGTCTTCGACCCAGCCATGGCCTTGGCTTTGCAGCCACTCGCGCAAGGCCGCGCTGGGCACCGACAAAAAAGGCCGATGCCAATCGAGACCCTGCCGCTGCCAATGAGAGGGCATGCTGGCCAAGCCGGGCAAGCCTGCACCACGTGACAAGGCGATCAACAAAGTCTCCACTTGATCGTCGGCATGCTGGGCCAGCGCAATGTCGTGCACCTCGGGCCACTCGCTTGGCACCGTTTCGGCCAGGGCCGCATAACGTGCTTTGCGGGCAGCGTCTTCGGGGCTTTGACCCGGGGCATGGCCTGCCTGCACCCTTCTCACGGCCAAAGGCACGTTCATTTGTTGACACAGCGCACGGCAATGCGCTTCAAAAGCGTCAGCCGCGACTTGCAAGCCGTGGTGAATGTGCACCGCCCTCAGCTGCCCAGGCCAGCGGCGGGCACAGGCCAGCAGCAAAGCCGTGGAGTCTGCCCCACCGCTGAAGGCCACCGCAAAAGGAAGGCCCGGGCTGAAATCAGCCAAGGCCTGTTCGATGGGCAGCAACGGTGTGAAGGCCATGCGTGAAGCCTGAATCACCAGCAGTTTTTATTTGCCCGCTTTGGTGTCGGTGAAACGCCCGTAGCTGTTCAGGCGCTCGTGGCGGCGCTCGAGCAGCTCTTTGGGTTTGAGGTCGGCCAGCTGACGCCAGGCATCACCCAAAGCGCGCTTGAGGAAGGAGACCATTTGGTCGGTATCGCGGTGGGCGCCGCCCACAGGCTCATTGACGATTTTGTCGACCAGGCCCAAGGCCTTCAGGCGGTGCGCGGTGATGCCCAGGGCATCGGCTGCGATCTCGGCTTTTTCGCTGGTTTTCCAAAGTATAGAGGCACAACCTTCGGGGCTGATGACCGAGTAAACCGAATACTGCAGCATCAGCACCTGATCGGCCACCGAAATGGCCAAGGCGCCGCCAGAGCCGCCTTCGCCAATGATGGTGGTGATGATGGGCACCTCAAGCTGGGCCATCTCGAAAATGTTGCGGCCAATGGCTTCGGACTGGCCGCGCTCTTCGGCGTCGATACCAGGGTAGGCGCCAGGCGTGTCGACGAATGTGAAGACGGGCAGCTTGAATTTTTCGGCCGTTTTCATGAGGCGCAGGGCTTTGCGGTAGCCTTCGGGCTTGCTCATGCCAAAGTTGCGCAAAGTGCGCTCTTTGGTGTCGCGCCCTTTTTGTTGGCCCAGCACCATGCAGGCCTGGCCATTGAATCGGGCCAAACCGCCCACGATGGACAGGTCATCGGCAAAGTGGCGGTCACCGTGCATCTCCACAAAGTCGGTGAAGATGCCGTGGATGTAATCCAGCGTGTAAGGCCGCTCTGGGTGACGCGAGATTTTGGTGACCTGCCAAGGGGTCAGGTCGCTGTAAATGTCTTTGGTCAGTTGCTGGCTTTTCTTACTCAGCTGATCAATTTCGAGGGTGATGTCCACCGCCGATTCGGTCTGCACATAGCGCAGCTCTTCGATCTTGGCTTCGAGTTCGGCAACAGGTTGCTCAAAGTCGAGAAATGTTTTTTTGGCCAAGTTTGACTCCTCTGTTCAGGTTCCGGGCGGACGCGGTGTCCAGCCCCTCAATACGCCACCGGCACGGGGTCCAGCGAGCGCCAAATATACCAAGTTGCCACGGTCGAATACGGGCTCCAGGCCTGCGCGACCTCGCGCGCGTCACTGCGGCTGACGGGCTCGCCCGAAAAATAGTTGCGGCTGATGCCGTTGATCAGACCCACATCATCGAGCGGCAACACATTGGGCCTGAGCAGGTGAAAGATCAGACACATCTCTGCCGTCCAGCGGCCAATGCCGCGGATCGCCACCAGCTCATCGACGATGACCTCGTCGTCCATCTCTTGCCAGGCCTGCACATGAACCGCGCCCGAGCTGAAGTGCACCGCCAGATCGACCAAGTACTCCACTTTGCGCGCCGACAAACCCGCAGCCCGCATGTCATCGACCTTGAGCTTGAGCACGGCAGCCGGCGACATCCGTTTGGGCAATGCCGCAAAACGGTCCCACACCGACTGTGCAGCCTTGACCGAAATTTGTTGGCCCACGATGGAACGCGCCAAGGTGACAAAAGCATCGCCCCGAGTTTCCAGAATGGCATCACCAAATTGGGGAATGAGCTTTTTCATGACCCGGTCTTTTTTGGCCAAGTGCGCGCACGCCTCAGCCCAGTAAGCGGGCGTGACAGGGATCACCTCAAGGCTTGAGCTGAGCGTCATTGCACCGACTCCCAGGTCGTGCCAGCAGCCGAGTCTTTCAACAAAATACCTTGGGCCAGCAAGTCATTGCGGATGCGGTCAGCCTCGGCAAAATTCTTGGCCTTTTTGGCGTCTGCCCGGGCCTGGATCCGGGTCTGAATGGCGGCATCGTCCAAACCTGCACCCGCTTGCAAGTAAACCGTGGGGTCGGTTTGCAGCAAACCCAGCAAGCCCCCCAAAGCCTTGAGCAAACCCGCACGCTCGGCGGAGCCATTGCGGTTGACTTCGCTTGCCAATTCGAACAACACGGCCACCGCTTCGGGCGTGCCAAAGTCTTCGTCCATGGCGGCCTTAAATCGCGCGGCCATGGGTTCAGCCCAATCCAGCTCCACGTCAGCGGCCGGCACAGTTTGCAGTGCGGTGTACAGGCGCTTCAGGGCCCCTTTGGCGTCGTTCAGGTGCACATCGCTGTAATTGAGCGAGCTGCGGTAGTGGCTGCGCACGATGAAAAAGCGCACGGTCTCAGCGTCAAACTCTTTGAGCACATCTCGGATGGTGAAGAAGTTGCCCAAGCTCTTGGACATCTTCTCGTTGTCCACATTGATGAAGCCGTTGTGCATCCAAAAGCGCGCCAGAGGCTGCCCGTTGGCGCCTTCGCTTTGGGCGATCTCGTTTTCGTGGTGCGGAAACTGCAAATCGGCCCCGCCGCCATGGATGTCAAAAGTCTGGCCCAGCAGCGCACAGGCCATGGCCGAGCACTCAATGTGCCAACCAGGGCGGCCCGTGCCAAAGGGGCTGGCCCATTTGACGTCTTCGGGCTCGGTGGGTTTGGCGCTCTTCCAAAGCACAAAATCGAGCGGGTCTTGCTTGTCGGTTTCCACAGCCACGCGCTCACCGGCGTTCAATTCGTCCAGCGACTTGCCCGACAACTTGCCGTAGCCCGAAAACTTGCGCACCGAGTAGTTCACATCGCCGTTGCCTGCGCGGTAGGCCAGTCCTTTTTGCTCCAGCGTGCCGATCATGCTGAGCATCTGGGGTACGTAGTCAGTTGCTCGGGGCTCGTGTTGGGGGCGCTCAATGCCCAGCGCATCGGCGTCCTGGTGCAGCGCATCGATCATGCGGTCCGTCAGTTGACGGATGGTTTCGCCGTTGTCCAAAGCGCGTTTGATGATCTTGTCTTCGATGTCGGTCACATTGCGCACATAGGTGACTTGGTAGCCACTGGCCTTGAGCCAGCGCTGCACCACATCAAACGCGATCATCGAGCGGGCATGGCCCAGATGGCACAGGTCATAGACCGTCATGCCACAGACGTACATGCGCACATGGCCAGGCTCGGCGGGTGAAAACTCGGAAACAGCACGGCTGAGCGTGTTGAAAATGCGCAAACTCATGTCAAATCGAAAAATAGGCAGTCAACAAAAGCCGCTTGGGCGCTGCGAACCTGTGACGGCAGCTCAGACGACGGCGGTAAATCGGCTCAAAAAACCAGCTCGCACGGGGCTGGCGGCACCTTTCGGCAAGCGGAAAACAGCCAGGGACTCCGCTACAATGACCAATCAGTATATCCCCGAGCCAAGGCCTCTGGTGCTCTTTTTGAGCCGGCCTGCATCACCCCCCTGCGGCTCGGGTGCGTCTTTTTTTACTCCCTTTTATTTCTTTGGGTACGCATGCGAAACTGGCTCGGTTGGATGGCTTTTTGCACCCTGTGGACTTGCAGTCTGGGCGTGCGGGCCGACGTGTACAACGATGTCAACGCCTTGGTCCAAAGCGGCCAATGGGCACAAGCCCAGGCCCTGGCAGATGCCCGACTGAAAACCGTGCCCACCGACCCGCAAATGCGCCTGCTGCAAAGCCATATCCAGACCGGACTGGGCCAAACCCAGGCGGCCATGGACACGCTGCGCGCCCTGACCCAGTCTTTCCCCGAATTGCCCGAACCGCACAACAACCTGGCGGCCCTGCTGGTGCGCGAAAACCGCCACGACGAGGCGCTGGCCGCCTTGCAAGCGGCCCTCAGGGCGCGGCCTGATTACGCGCTCGCCCTGGAAAACCTGGGTGATCTGCATCTGGCCATGGCCGCACACGCCTTCGCGCGGGCCCGGCTCGTCACACCCACCCCAACCCGCTTGCAAACCAAGCAAGAGGGTGCCGAACGGGTGATGCGCACCCCCTGAACCAACCTCTGCGAGTGTCGCCTTGCTGACCTCCTTGCCCGCCAACGCTCAACCCCCCAATGCTTAAACCCATGCCAACCTTGAACCACCATCGTCGCTGGGCCGCCCTGGCCCTGAGCCTGAGCTTGCTGGCCCCCTGGCCCGCACAAGCGCAAAACGCCAACACAGCTGCGAGCGCCAGCACGCCCAAAGTACGGATCAGCACCTCCATGGGTGACATCGAGGCCGAGCTGTATGCCGACAAGGCCCCCAAAACCGTCGCCAACTTTTTGCAGTACGTGAACGAAAAACACTATGAGGGCACGATTTTTCACCGCGTGATTGCCGGCTTCATGGTGCAAGGCGGTGGCTTCGACGCCCAATTCAAAGAAAAGAAAACCCGCGCACCGGTCCCACACGAGGGACGCCAGGCACTGGCTGGCGGCCTGAAAAACACCACCGGCACACTGGTCATGGCGCGCACCAGCGACCCGCAATCGGCCACCGCGCAGTTTTTCATCAACGTGGTGGACAACGCCTTTCTTGACCCCACCCCGATCCCCGACGGTGACCCGGTCGCCAAATTTCAATACCAAGGCCGTGTTTATGAAAATGTGGCCCGAGCCCAACTGCTGAACGCCCCCCAACTGTTCGGTTACACCGTTTTTGGCAAAGTCACGTCCGGCATGGACGTGGTCCAAAAAATCCGCAACACGCCCACCGGCGCAGGCGGCCCCTTCCCAACCGATGTTCCGCGCACGCCGGTTGTCATCCAATCCATCACTTTGTTGAAGTAACACCATGAGCAACCCACAAGTCGAACTGCACATCACCGGCTACGGCGTCATCACCCTCGAACTGGACGCTGAAAAAGCCCCCAAGTCGACCGAAAATTTTCTGGCCTATGTGAACAAGGGCCATTACGACAACACGGTTTTCCACCGCGTGATCCCCGGCTTCATGGTCCAGGGTGGTGGTTTTGAGCCCGGCATGACACAAAAGCCCACCGATGCCACCATCGAAAACGAAGCCAACAACGGCCTGAAAAACGACGAGTACACCGTGGCCATGGCCCGCACCTCGGCGCCCCACTCGGCCTCGTCGCAGTTTTTCATCAACGTTGCCAAAAACGACTTTTTGAACCACACCGCGCCCTCCATGCAAGGCTGGGGCTATGCCGTGTTTGGCAAAGTGGTCAAGGGCACCGAAGTGGTCGACCAGATCAAAGGCGTGAAAACCGGCAACCGCGGTGGCCACGGTGACGTGCCCAAAGAAGACGTCGTCATCGAAAAAGCCGTCGCACTGTGATCGATTGAGCCGTGTCCGCTGACCCGCGCACCACAGCCCCGACCCTCGGTCGACTGACTGCGCCAGCGGCATGGCAAACCGTGGACTTGATCTCGGACCTGCACCTGCAGGCCTCAGAGCCAGCCACTTTCGAAGCCTGGCGACACTACATGGCCAGCACACCGGCCGATGCGGTGCTGATTCTGGGTGACCTGTTTGAGGTCTGGGTGGGCGATGATGCCACCGAAACTGATCCATTTTTACAAAGCTGCGCTCAGGTCTTGCGCCACACCGCGCAACGCTTGCATGTGGCTTTCATGCAAGGCAACCGGGACTTTCTGGTGGGGCCGCGCTTCTTGTCCGATTGCGGCGTGCACGCTTTGAGCGACCCCAGCTTGCTGCATTGGGGCGAGCAGCGCATTTTGCTCAGCCATGGCGATGCGCTGTGCCTGGACGACAGCGCCTACCAGGCCTTTCGCCAGCAGGTGCGCAGTGCCGACTGGCAAACCGAATTTTTGACCAAACCCCTTCAAGAACGCATGGCGCTGGCACGCGCCATGCGCGCGCAAAGCGAATCCCAAAAACAAAGCGGTGCGGTCTACGCCGATGCCGATGCGCTCATGGCCTTGAATTGGTGCCATGCCGCCGGGGCCGATCGCCTGGTGCATGGCCACACCCACCAGCCTGCTGACCACCCACTCGGCTCAGGGCAAAGGCATGTGCTGAGCGACTGGTCGCTGGATCACGCACCCGCCCGGGCCCAGGTGTTCAGGATGCAGCGCGGCGGTGATTTCACCCGTTTGGACCTGACGCCAACCACCCACAACATTTTGTAGGGCGGTGCCTTCAGGTCCGACCACGGGTTGTCAGCTTCGCAACAGGTTCTTGAGCACGTTTTGCAAGCGCCGAGCGGTGGGTTCGTCGTGCGGGCCTGACAGGACCTGCGCCACATCCTGGGCCCAGGTTTCATTGGGGCCAGGTTGATTGCGCTGGGTCAGCAATTGCAACTGCAGGGCGCGGCGATCGCTGATTTTGTCAGCAGGCGACGGCACATCAGCCGCCATCTCCAAACGCAGCAAGGCTGTGGCACCCGAGGTTTTAGGCTCGGCGCTCACGGCTTGTGCCCAAGCTTGGCGGGTGGCGGCATTGATGCCTTTGCCCAGCTCTTGCACAGTCGGCAAGTCCTCGGCTTGGCGCGCTTGCCAAGCCGTCATCACACGACCCAGGGTCTCGCCGTGCGCTTGTGCCGCCAGCTTGCGCAGGGACATTTCGGCCCGCTCCATGGCATCGCGTTGGGCGCGGAAAGCCGCATCACCCAAGCGCGGACCGCGGTCTTCACGCGGTCCACGGTCGCCAAAGCGATCGCCCCCGCGTTCAGCACCTCGGTCACCAAAACGGCTGGCACCTGGACCCCGGTCGCCACCGGGGCGCGCCCCGCGCTCGCCAGGGCGGCCATCGCGGCCAGCAGGTGCTTCGGGACGCTTTTGACCAGGCCGATCGTCGCCGCGCACCGCCACCACAGGTTTGGCGGGCTTGGCTGCAACCACGGCCGGCGCAGGCTCTTGTGGAGGAACGCTGTCCGAATCAGGCCCAGCTTGCGCCGCTTCGGCAGTTGCCGCGTCACTGGCTTGTTCGTCTGCTGGAACCTCTGCGGTTGCGTCTGCAGCGGCTGAAGCTTCATCACCTTGGGCCTTGGCCACTGCTTGAGCGGGCACCAAAGCCGCCGTGCTTGAAGTGGCTGAAGAGACTGGTGACTGGGGTGACTGAGTTGTTTGGGCAGCTTGCGCCTGCAAGGCTTGTCCACGCAAAGCCGCGTCAAGCGCGGCCATGGCCGCGCGGATTTTGGCCGCATCGCCACTGGCGTTGGCCAAATCCAAGGCTTTGGAGGCATCAAGAACCGCACGATCGTGGGCACTGACAGGGCCTGTAGGCTGAGGGCGGTCTGTGCCTTTGCGTTGGAAGGCCTCGTCCAGCGGGGCGCGGAACACTTCCCATAGTTTTTGCTCGGTCTTGCGGTCCAGCGGCACCGACTGGGCCTCCACTTGCCAGCGTTGCTGCAAGGCTTTAACGACGTCGACACGCAAGGCCGGTGCTGCACCCACTTCGCGGGCCTCGTTGATCAACGCCTGGCGGCGCTCAATGCTGGCTTTTTGTGCCGCTTCGAGGGGGGCTGCGGCGGCTTTGAAAATGCTTTTCCACTGGCCCTGCATTTCGCCAAAGGCCTTCTCGCTCAAGTGGCCGGCATTGCGCCAACGATCGGCAAACTGGTGCAATGCGCGCAACTGGGCACGCCAGTCCTCGCTTTGGGCATGCGCTTCGGTCCAGGCCTTGACCTCGTCCATCAGCGCCACCCGTTGGGCACGTTGGTCGGCCGAGTCTTTTTTCATTTGCTCCAGCCAGGCCAGCACGGCTTTGTAGGCCTCGTTGCAAGCGGCATCAAAACGCTTCCACAGTGCGTGGTTGGGCAGGCCGCCCTGGTCAATTTGCTTCCAGCCGTCGCGCAATTGGCGCAACTTGTCTTGCATTTTTCGGCCACCCACGGTGGGGACTTTGTTGGCGTCGAGCAAGGCTTCGGCTTGAGTAACCAGGTCGGTGCGCACCTGATCGGCCAGCCAGCGTGGCCAGCCTTCGGCATCGCCGCCGGCCGTCAAAGACTTGTGCAGGCGCTCATCCAGACTGGTGTCCAACTGCTTGCCGTGGGTCTTGAGCACGTTGCGCAACGCGACTGCAGCATCGGCAGGCGATGCACCTTCGCTCTCGGTCAGTTGCTTTTCCAGCACCACCAAAGCTTGGGTCACAGCCAACATGGCTTGCTCACGCAAGGCCTGGCGCTGGGCGGGGTCGATTTTGGGTTTGACCGCCTTTTCGGCATGCTCTGTTTTGGCGGGTTTGGCCGACGGGGCCACAGCAGCGACTTGTTGCGAGAATTCGCCTCGCAGGCGGAGGATCTCGTCGGCCCACACGGGCACTGGGGGCAAAGCGGTTGTGGCGTCGGTTTGGGCCAGAGCAGCCAAAGCCGCTGCGGCCGAAAAACCGTCCCAAACCGCCTGCAGCTGCTTGCCCGCAGCGTCCAATTGAGGTGGGTATTTCAGCTCTATGCTGGGCCAGACGCTGCTCTGTGTCAGGGCCTGCGCCTGGTTTTGCCACTGCGCCACATCGGCCTCCAAGCCGGTTTGACCGCCCAGGGCCTCGGCCAGCGATTTGGTGGACAGAACCTCAATGCGCTGGGCCAGCAACACCGCTGCTTCGCGCTGCACCATGACCTGGTGCTGCAGGTCCTCCACGCCCTTGACCACTTCGGTCAAGCGATGTTTGAGGCCCGCCAAGGGTTCACGCGACAGCGGCGCTCCGGCTTTGGCGGCATCTCGCTGCCAGGCCAGCGCATCGGCCATGTTCAGACGCGGCGCTTGCAGCAACTGTTCGGCTTTTTGAGCCCACTCGGTGGCCAAGGCTTCCTGGCCATGCAGGCGCTTGAGTTCGTCGAGTTTTTCTTTGAGCAACTTGGCCACGCCCTTGTCTCGGCCCGACAGTTCGCGATAGACCTCGGCCATCAAATCATCAGAAGGCTCGGTCAGCAACCAATCGCGCAAGCGGGCACTTCGCTCACTGGAAGTCGGGGCATTGAAAAGCCCTGCGGTCAATGGGTCTAGGGCGGCGATGTCGAAAGGCTTGGAAGAAGTCACAGTTAAAACTTTAAAAGCACGGTGTTGCCAAATGGGCATACAGGCAGAAATGGCGGCACTTGAATCGACAAGTGAGCCATGCGGGCATGAAGTCGTTATTTTCGCCGTTATTTGCGCTGGACAACCTGTTGACCTGTTTTCGGACGAAATCTCTGATGAATTACAGACACAGAAGATTTCTTTATAATATTTTTTAAATGTTAGAAAGATTTTATATACTTGACTGAGTATGAAAAGTTCCTAGAATTCGCCCCACTTGGTGACCATCAGGGATAACCCGATACCACTGCCCTCACAGGCTCAACCCACGACT
>NZ_JBILQU010000056.1:0-18232 GCF_044373035.1 Limnohabitans sp.
TGGTGGCCTGGGGCAGAATCGAACTGCCGACACGCGGATTTTCAATCCGCTGCTCTACCAACTGAGCTACCGGGCCGGAGCGGTGAATTCTAGCAGGTCTTTTGGGCGCACCCGAGGGCAAAACTCAAAAAATACTGCGTCGAACACCCATGTCAATGCCCGCTGCGGTCCAGGTCTGGCCGTCGGTCTACCCGCTTATTTGGCACCAGCGTCAATGGCTGCGTTTGCTGCGTGTGAGGTCCACACCGAGTTGCTTGAGCTTGCGGTACAGGTGGGTGCGCTCCAGACCTGTTTTTTCAGCCACACGCGTCATGGATCCACCTTCTTGGGACAGATGGAATTCAAAGTAGGCTTTTTCAAAGGCATCGCGTGCTTCGCGCAGCGGACGGTCGAGTTCGAAGCTTTGCTGCACATCGGGGGCCGAAATGTTTTCGGTCACGGCCACCGAGGACATGGACAGCACGCTGGGCGGCGGGGGCGGGGTAGCGGCCAGCATGGCCTGCTGGACTTGATCGCGGGCCAGTGCTTGTTCAACCGCCTTGAGCAGTTTTTGCAAAGTGATGGGTTTTTCCAGAAAGGCATGTGCGCCGATCTTGACGGCGTCCACCGCGGTGTCGATGGTGGCGTGGCCACTCATCATGATCACGGGCATGTTCAACAGGCCAGAAGCGGCCCACTCCTTGAGCAGGCTCACGCCATCGGTGTCGGGCATCCAGATGTCGAGCAGCACGAGATCGGGGCGCATGTTATGGCGAGCTTCACGCGCTTGCGCGGCGTTCTCGGCAAGCTCCACCTGGTGCCCCTCGTCAAAGAGGATTTCTGAGAGCAGGTCGCGTATGCCCAGCTCGTCGTCCACCACCAAAATATTTGCCATATGCCTGTTTTGTCTCGGTTCATGAAGGGGGCTGTTCCAGCCCCTGTGCGGTTTGCGCCACTGCGAATGATAACGAGACTTGCGCACCTTGAATGTCGCCGCCTTCTGGCACGTTACTCAGCTTGATGTTCGCACCGTGTTCATCGGCTATTTTTTTGACCACGGCGAGGCCCAGGCCCGTGCCCTTGGCCTTGGTGGTGACATAGGGTTCAAAGGCCCGTTGCAAAATATTGGGGGCAAAGCCAGGGCCGGTGTCGGTCACCGTCATTCGCACCCGTTGGCGCTGCTCACGCCACTCGGTGCGCACCTTGACGCAGGCTGTGGGCAGCCCGTGGCCACGCGTCTCGCAGGCGTCTTGTGCGTTTTGCAGCAGGTTGTGGATGACCTGGCGCAATTGCTGTTCGTCACCCAGGATGGCGGGGCATGCGGCATCGAGTTCAGTGAGGATCTGGGCTCGCGTCTCGTTCTCCTGAGACTCACTGGAATACAGGGCCAGCACATCGCTGATCAGTGTGTTGAGTTGCAGGGGCTTGAGTTCAGCCGATGGCAAACGGGCGTAGTCGCGAAACTCATTGACCAAGCGCTTCATCGCATCCACCTGGTCGACGATCGTCTTGACAGATTTGGACAGCACCGCGTCGTCTTGCGCTTCCAACTTGCCGATCAGGCGTCTTTGCAGGCGCTCGGCCGACAGCTGGATGGGCGTCAGGGGGTTCTTGATTTCGTGCGCCAACCTTCGGGCCACTTCCCCCCAGGCCTGGGCGCGTTCAGCCGAGACGATTTCCGAGATGTCGTCGAACACCAGCAAGCGCTTGCCGTCGGGCAGGACGGCCCCGCGCGCGAGCAAGGTCACGCTGGTTTGGCTCAGCCCTTGGCCTGCAGCATGGATGTCGAAGGATTTTTGCCAGTGGTCCAATTCGTGTACATCTGTGCCGGCATGCAAGGCTTTGAATTGGAAATCCACCTCGTGGGCAAAAGCTTGCAGACCAGGCAGGCCTTGCAGGCCCTTCCCTTCGTGAGCGCTGACCGGCACGCGCAAAATGCGTGTAGCCCCTGGGTTGGCCGATTCGATGGTGCCTTGTGCGTCCAGCACCATGACCCCGGCCGTGAGGTTGTCCAGGATGGTTTGCAGTTTGCCTCTGGCCTGGTCGAGGTGGCTCAGGCTGCGTTCGCCACTGGCGCGGGCATCGGCCAGTTGCTGGGTCATCTCGGCAAAAGAGCGGGTCAGGCCACCCAGCTCGTCTTTGCCTTGCAGCGCCAGTTTGGGCCGCAGGTCGCCATCCGCCACCTGGCGCATGCCATGCGCCAGCAACAGCAAGGGTCTGGCCAGCTGTTTGCCCAACAGCACGGCCAGCAAAATAGCCCCCAACACAGCCAGAAAGAGGCTCAGCGTCAGGGTGCCGATGTACATGCGCCGCAGTCCGTCACGCGCCAGGGCCCGCTCTTGGTATTCGCGGTAGGCCGCTTGCACCTCCAGCGCATTGTTGACCAGTGTGGGAGGCAGGTCCTGGGTCACCATCAGCAAGCGCCGTTCTTCGTCCAAAGCCAGGCTCCATTGGGGAAATAACACCAGAACCTTGATCCGTCCCTTGTCGCCTCCGGGGATGGCTTCATCCAAACCCTCCGCCCAGGACAGGGCGCCGTTTTGACGGGCCTCACGCAATTGCTGCGGCGTGGGTCGATGGGCACTCAATTGAAACTGCGATGGTCCGGCGTTGGCCACCATTTGTCCCCCCTGGGTCCAGATGGCGACATCAATCGCGCCCAGCTGGGTGCGGATTTTTTCAGCCGCCAGAGCGGGGTTGAGTTCACTGGCTTCTGCCCAATTGGCGGCGGCTGCCTTGGCTTGTTTGTTCAGGTCTTCACTGAGGGTGTCCAGCGTTGCCCGCCCCAAGTTGAGGCCCGCCACCAGGGCTGCCTCCACTTTCACATCGAACCAGCTTTCAATCGAACGCGAGACAAACTGGTAAGACACCACATAAATCAGCAAACCAGGAATGACGCCCACCAAAGCGAAGATGCCCGCCAGTTTGACCAGCAAGCGCGAGCCGAACTGGCCTTTGTACAAGCTGCGCAGCAAGCGCACCATGCCCCACAAAATGGTGATCAACAAACCACTGGCCACCACGGCGTTGATGATCACCAGCCATTCGTAGTTCTGGTTGTAACTTTCCCGGTTGCCCGTGGCCTGCGTCATGAGCACCAGCAAGCCAATGCCAATCGCAGCCAAGCTCACGGCGCCCACCAGCATCAGCCAACGGCTGGTCCGAGAGGGCCGCTCGGTCAATGGCTCGCGTGAGGCTTTGAGCCAAGACATCTCAGCGCACCAACTCTTCGCTCAGGCGCAGTGTCTTGCTGACCTGCAGGTTCCAATCGGCCTGGTTTCCTGCGGCAATCTGGAAGGGGCGGGGCAGCTGCGAGACATCCAGTCTGAATTCGTAGCGCAGGCGGTGTCGGGCATCAGGGTCCACGCTCTGGGCATCGGCGATTTTCCAGGCCGATTGCCGGCGAATCACGCTCAGGGCCTCGGCCAGGGTTTCAAAGTTCTGTGAAATACTGCCCGCCAAGCCGATGCCAGAAATCGGCTCGCTGGAAACATTCAAGCGCCAGCGTCGGGTCAACGGCTGAAAAGCCAGACGGTAGTAACGGCTGGCCACGCCGATTTTTTTATCGGTCCAGTACCAGCGCTCTCGAAACACTTCGGCTTCAGCCGCAAAGTGCACTGCCAGACCTTTGATGAGGGCGTCTTCTACGGCCGGACCCAGCTCCAGTTTGAGTTGGGCGTTGATCATCAAGGCATTGTCTTTGCGCACTGGCATGAGCTCGGCCAGCTCGACGCTGGAGGTTTGAGCCCAAGCCCCACTCAGACCCAGCAGTGCCATGGCCAAAACCCGGGCCAACCAAGCGCCAAGCTCAATCCCGTTCCTTCTCCAGCAGTGCGTAATAAAAACCGTCATGTTCACCCAGTGCATTGTGCTTGACAGGAAGGCCTGTGGGTATTTTGCCGTGTATCAAATGTCCGGGCGAGGGCAGCATTCGTGCATCGGTGTTGCGCTGAAGAAACGCTTGCACGGTGTCGTCTCCCTCTGATCGAAAAACCGAGCAAGTGCAGTACAGCAAACGACCACCGGGGGCGAGCAAGGGCCACAGGGCCTTGAGCAGCCGTGCCTGAGTTTGGGCCAGTTGTGCGCTGTCGCCAGGGCGACGCAGCCAACGCACGTCGGGGTGTCTGCGCACGATGCCAGAGGCGGTGCAGGGTGCATCCAGCAAAATCGCGTCGAAAGCCACGCCGTCCCACCACTGCGCAGGCAGGGCGGCATCGGCGGCGCGCACCTGGGCGCGGGCCTGATTTTGTGCCCCTAGGCGCTGCAAGTTGTCCTCGATGCGTTGACACCGCTCGGCGTCCACATCGAGTGCCAACACCTGGGCATTGGGGTAGCAGGCCAGCAGGTGACCTGTTTTGCCGCCAGGCGCCGCGCAGGCATCCAGAATGCGCCACGCTTGCCCTGCCTCGCGCCCTTGCAGCAACAATGGGGCTGCCACTTGCGCGGCGGCGTCCTGCACCGAGACATGGCCCTGAGCAAAGCCGGGCAATTGGTGCACGGGCACCGCGCGCTCGAGTTGTAAACCCGATGCGCCCACGGGCTGGGCGGCCAATCCCATGGCCAGCAGCTGCGCTTGGTACTCGGCCACGCTATGGTGACGGGTGTCCACACGCAGGCTCATGGGGGCCGGTTGTTGCGCCATGCCGAGCAGTGTTTGCCAGTCTTCGGGGTATTCGTCCTGCACACGCGTCACCCACCAGCGCGGGTGGTTCCAGCGTGCCTGTGGGTCGCTGTCCGTTTCTGCCACCAAGGCTTCACGTTCACGCATGAAACGCCGCAAGCAGCCGTTGATGAACCCGCTTTGTGCCTGAGTCTGCCTTTGCAGGCGGGCGGCCTCGACCGCTTGGTTAACCAGAGTGTGCACCGGGTAGGGCGCGTCGTCACCCTGCCAGCTAAGGGCCAGGGCCGTGCACAACAGAGCGTCGGCCGCTGGGGGCGGTGCCTTGCTGGCCAAACGCTCGCGCAGCGCCATGGCTCGGCCCAATTGCCGCATCACCTGAAAAGTGAGGGCTTGAACCCCCGGTCGCAGCTCAGGCGTCACGCTGGCCAATTCAGCGGTCAAAGAGCGCCCGGACCGCACCGCCTGGACCACCGCAGCCGTGACCTGCAGCTGCCGCCACAGCGGCAAGGACTGGGCAGTGCTTAAATCGCCTGCTCTTGGGCTTTGAGGTCGTGCGGCTGCTGGCAGCGCTGTGGCTCCAGCCTGGTGCGTTCGGGGCTTTTGGCTCATGGCGGCGAATTTCAGTTGAACGCCATGGTCAAGTCCATGCGCACAGCGGGTTTGAAGTTCAATCGCCGGGCCAGCCAAGAGGCTGGTCGCATGATCAAGGCATCGTTGTAAGCACCGACAGCCACATGGTACGGAATCATGGCGGCGGGCAGGGTCTGGCGCATGCGGTTGAGCGCGATGTCCAAATCGGGGCGTATGGCTGCATTGGTTTGTTGCTGCAACAAGCGGATTTCACTGACCAGCAGCAGGTGCTGGCTGATCACCTGTTTTTGCACCGCTTCGTCCAGAGGCTGCATACGGGCCTGCGTGAGGGCTTCCAGCATCTTGTCGCTGGCGTTTTGGAGGGCTTGCAGCTCCAGTGCCTCGTCCTCGCTGACCAAGCTTTGGCGTGCCGCCAAGCCTCCTTGCAAACGCACCAAGAGGCGCAGCCAAACAGCGTCCACACTGCTCCACTGGCGCACGACTTCAGAGCGCAAGCGCACCAGGCGGTTGTGCGCACCCACCGACCAGAACAGGCACAACGCCAGCACCACACCCACCACCAGAGCACCCATGTTGCATTCCTCGCAGGTCACATCCAAACAAAAACAGCCCCTGACCACATGGCGGTACAGGGGCTGAATGGGCTCACCGCGCAGGCGGTGAGTTCATCGCTCAGGCGGCTTCGCCAGCGTCGGTGACAGCGTCTTCAGCCGTGTCGCCAGCCAAATCCGCTGCTTCTGCATCGGCAATGGCTTTGCGTTCGGCGTCGTCCATGGCGTCCTTCACAGCACGGGCTTTGTGATAAGCCAAACCCGTACCGGCAGGAATCAAACGACCCACAATCACGTTTTCCTTCAAACCACGCAATTCGTCACGCTTGCCCATGATGGCCGCTTCGGTCAACACACGGGTCGTTTCCTGGAAGGAAGCGGCCGAGATGAACGAGTCGGTCGACAAAGAAGCCTTGGTGATGCCCAGCAACAAGTTGCTGAAGGTCGCAGGAATCTTGCCTTCGGCTTGCAGTGCGTCGTTGGTGTTGAGCATTTCGGAACGCTCCACTTGCTCACCCGAAATGTAGGTCGACTCGCCAATGTTCTCAACCACCACGCGGCGCAGCATCTGGCGAACAATCACTTCGATGTGCTTGTCGTTGATCTTCACGCCTTGCAAACGGTAAACGTCCTGCACTTCGTCGACGATGTAGCGGGCCAGCTCTTCGATGCCCAACAAACGCAAGATGTCTTGTGGGTCGGCGGGGCCGTCCACAATGCTCTCACCCTTGTTGACCACTTGGCCTTCGTGCACCAGGATGTTCTTCTCTTTGGGGATCAGTTCATCCCAGACCTTGCCTTCAGGGTCGGTGATCTGCAAGCGGACCTTGCCTTTGGTCTCTTTACCAAACGACACGGTACCCGTGATCTCGGCCAACATGCCTTTGTCTTTGGGCGTACGGGCTTCGAACAGTTCGGCCACACGGGGCAAACCGCCGGTGATGTCTCGGGTCTTTTGACCTTCGACCGGGATACGGGCCAAGACTTCGCCTGGGCCCACATCCATGCCGTCGCGCACCTGGATCAGCGAGCCGATCTGGAAGCCAATGGTCACCGAGTGGTCGGTGCCGGGGATCTTGACTTCTTTGCCAGCGGCATCGATCAGCTTGACCTGTGGGCGGATGACCTTGGCAGCGCCGCGGCGCTTGGGGTCAATGACCACCAAGGTCGACAACCCGGTCACTTCGTCCAGTTGCTTGGCCACGGTCAGGCCTTCTTCGACGTTCTCGAACCTCACGGTACCCGCATACTCGGTGATGATCGGACGGGTCAGCGGGTCCCAGTTGGCCAAGATGGTGCCAGCCTTGATGGTCTGGTCGGCCTTGACCGACAGGATCGCACCGTAGGGCACCTTGTGGCGCTCACGTTCACGGCCGTGTTCACTGATCACGATTTCGCCTGAACGGGAAATCACCACCAACTCGCCTTTGGTGTTGGTCACATAGCGCATCGTGGCATTGAAGCCGATGGTGCCGTTGGACTTGGCGTCCACACTGGACGCCACCGCTGCACGCGAAGCCGCACCACCAATGTGGAAGGTGCGCATGGTCAGCTGGGTGCCGGGCTCGCCAATCGACTGGGCCGCAATCACACCGACGGCTTCGCCGTTGTTGACCAAGCCACCACGACCCAGGTCGCGGCCGTAGCACTTGGCGCACAAGCCGAAACGTGTGGCGCAAGTCAATGCGGTGCGCACTTTGACTTCGTCAACGCCTGCGGCTTCGA
The DNA here is from genome assembly GCF_044373035.1 of Limnohabitans sp. Taxonomy (GTDB): domain Bacteria; phylum Pseudomonadota; class Gammaproteobacteria; order Burkholderiales; family Burkholderiaceae_C; genus Limnohabitans_A. The sequence continues at coordinate 7,468 of NZ_JBILQU010000056.1, forward strand.
GTTCGTCGAGCATATCTTCGTCGAGCAAGACGCCCGCTTCGGCCAGCACCGCACGGTTTTCAGGGTGCAGGACGTCTTCGACGACGGTACGGCCCAGGATACGGTCGCGCAGCGATTCGATCACTTCACCACCTTCGACGATGGCGCGCATGAGCGAGCCGTCGGTGGTGCCGCAATCGAGTTCGGTCACGACCAAGTCTTGGGTCACGTCCACCAAACGGCGGGTCAGGTAACCCGAGTTGGCGGTCTTCAAAGCCGTGTCGGCCAGACCCTTACGAGCACCGTGTGTCGAGATGAAGTACTGCAACACGTTCAGACCTTCACGGAAGTTCGCCGTGATGGGGGTCTCGATGATGGAGCCGTCGGGCTTGGCCATCAGGCCACGCATACCGGCCAGCTGGCGAATCTGCGCCGCAGAACCGCGCGCACCGGAGTCGGCCATCATGTAAATCGAGTTGAAAGATTCCTGATCGACTTCGTTGCCGTGGCGGTCAATGGTACGCTCTTTGCGCAATTGGTCCATCATCACCTTGGAGACGACGTCACCGGCTTTACCCCAGATGTCAACGACCTTGTTGTAGCGCTCGCCAGCGGTCACGAGACCGGAGACGTATTGCTGCTCGATGTCTTTGACTTCTTTTTCAGCCGCTTCAATGATGGCGGATTTCTCGGGCGGCACCAACATGTCGTCGATACCGATCGAGATGCCGGCGCGTGTGGCCAGACGGAAACCGTTTTGCAACAGTTTGTCGGCGAACACCACGGTTTCTTTCAAACCGCACTTGCGGAACGACGTGTTGATCAGCTTGGAAATTTCTTTCTTCTTCAAAGCCTTGTTCAGGTTACTGAAAGGCAGGCCTTTGGGCAAGATTTCCGAGAGCAAGGCGCGGCCCACAGTGGTTTCGACCATCGACACCGATGAAGTGAATTCACCCGTGACTTTGTCCTTGGTCCACTCGGTCATGCGCACGTTGATCTTGGCCGCCAACTCGACAGCATCCGCGTCGAGTGCGCGCTGCACTTCGCCGATGTCAGCAAACATCAGACCTTCGCCTTTGGCGTTGATGCGGTCACGCGTCGCGTAGTACAGGCCCAACACCACGTCCTGAGAAGGCACGATGGAAGGCTCACCCGATGCGGGGAACAAGATGTTGTTGGAGGCCAGCATCAAAGTGCGCGCTTCCATCTGGGCTTCCACCGACAGTGGAATGTGCACAGCCATCTGGTCACCGTCGAAATCGGCGTTGAAGGCCGCGCAAACGAGGGGGTGCAATTGAATGGCCTTGCCTTCGATCAGCAGCGGCTCAAACGCCTGGATGCCCAAACGGTGCAGCGTAGGCGCACGGTTGAGCATCACGGGGTGCTCTTTGATGACCTCTTCCAAGATGTCCCACACCACCGGCGTGCCGGCTTCGACTTCTTTCTTGGCGGCCTTGATGGTGGTCGCGATGCCCATGGCTTCGAGACGCGCAAAGATAAAGGGCTTGAACAGCTCGATGGCCATCAACTTGGGCAAACCGCACTGGTGCAGCTTGAGAGTTGGGCCCACGGTGATCACGGAACGACCTGAGTAGTCGACGCGCTTGCCCAGCAAGTTTTGACGGAAACGACCGCTCTTGCCTTTGATCATGTCGGCCAACGACTTCAGGGCGCGCTTGTTGGCACCGGTCATGGCCTTACCACGGCGGCCGTTGTCCAGCAAGCTGTCCACGGCTTCTTGCAGCATCCGCTTTTCGTTGCGGGCGATGATCTCGGGGGCCTTCAATTCCAGCAAACGGCGCAGACGGCTGTTGCGGTTGATGACCCGGCGGTACAGGTCGTTCAGATCAGAGGTCGCAAAGCGGCCGCCGTCCAGCGGCACCAAAGGACGCAGGTCCGGTGGCAAAACAGGCAGCACTTCCAGCACCATCCACTCGGGCTTGATGCCCGATTTCTTGAAGGCTTCCAACACCTTGAGGCGTTTGGAATTCTTTTTGACCTTGAGTTCTGAGCCGGTCAAATCACCGCGCAGGCGCTCAATTTCGCTTTCGATGTCGATGCCTTGCAGCAATTCCTTGATGCCTTCGGCACCCATCTTGGCGGTGAATTCGTCACCGTATTCCTTGATCTTGGCGTCGTAATCGTCTTCGGTCATGATGCCGAATTTCTTCAGCGGGGTCATGCCGGGATCGGTCACCACGTAGGCTTCAAAGTACAGCACGCGTTCGATGTCGCGCAGTGTCATGTCGAGCACCAAGCCCAAACGCGATGGCAACGACTTGAGGAACCAGATGTGGGCGCAAGGTGCGGCCAGATCGATGTGACCCATGCGCTCGCGACGCACTTTGGTCTGGGTGACTTCAACGCCGCACTTCTCGCAGATCACACCGCGATGCTTGAGGCGTTTGTACTTGCCGCACAGGCATTCGTAGTCTTTGATGGGGCCAAAAATCTTGGCGCAAAAGAGACCATCGCGCTCGGGCTTGAAGGTGCGGTAGTTGATGGTTTCGGGCTTTTTCACTTCGCCGAAAGACCACGAGCGGATCTTCTCGGGCGAGGCCAGTCCGATGCGGATCGCATCGAAGTGGTCATCGGGCGTGAACTGCTTGAACAGGTCGAGTAGTGATTTCATGGTTTGAATCCTTTGCCTGTGAATTAAGAACGCTCGAGCTCGATGTCAAGGCCCAGCGAACGGATTTCCTTGACCAGCACGTTGAACGACTCGGGCATGCCCGCTTCGATGGAGTGTTCGCCTTTGACGATGCTTTCGTAAACCTTGGTGCGGCCCTGCACGTCGTCGGACTTCACGGTGAGCATCTCTTGCAAAACGTAAGAGGCGCCGTACGCTTCCAGCGCCCACACTTCCATCTCACCGAAACGCTGACCACCGAACTGCGCTTTACCACCCAGCGGCTGCTGTGTGACCAAGCTGTAAGGACCGGTCGAACGGGCGTGCATCTTGTCGTCCACCAAGTGGTGCAATTTCAAGAAGTGCATGTAGCCAATGGTGGTTGGACGGTCAAAGGCGTCGCCTGTGCGGCCGTCAAACAAATTGGCTTGTGTGCGAGTGGAGGTCAGCCCCTTGGCCTTGGCCAAGTCTTCTGGGTAAGCCAGGTGCAACATGGCGCGGATTTCTTCTTCGGCAGCACCGTCGAAGACGGGCGTGGCAAAGGGGAAACCTTCTTTCAGGTTGCCGGCCATGTCCAACACTTCGTCATCGCTCAATTGCGACAAGTCTTCCTTGCGGCCCATGCTGTTGTAAAGCTGCTCGAACAGCTTGCGCAGGTCGGCAATCTTTTCCATGCGCTGGGTTTCGGCTTGCAGCATGTTGCCAATGCGTTGGCCAATGCCTTTGCCGGCCCAACCCAGGTGGACTTCGAGCACCTGACCCACGTTCATGCGGGAAGGCACGCCCAGCGGGTTGAGCACGATGTCAGCGGGAGTGCCGTCGGCCATGAAGGGCATGTCTTCGACCGGCACGATCTTGGAGACCACACCTTTGTTGCCGTGGCGACCGGCCATCTTGTCACCGGGTTGCAAACGACGCTTGACTGCCAGGTAAACCTTGACCATCTTGAGCACGCCAGCGGGCAACTCGTCGCCTTGGGTGAGTTTTTTGCGCTTTTCTTCAAAAGACAAGTCGAAACTGTGACGGGTTTGCTCCAGCGAGTTCTTGATGGACTCGAGTTGCATGGCCACGTCGTCTTCGGCTGGACGAATGTCGAACCAATGGAACTTGTCCACGGATTCCATGTAGGCCTTGTCGAGCTTGGTGCCTTTAGCCAGCTTTTGCGGGCCACCATTGGCCACGCGGCCCACCAGCAATTTTTCGATACGGTCAAACGCGTCGGCTTCCACGATGCGCAGCTGGTCGTTCAGATCCAAACGGAACCGCTTGAGTTCGTCGTCGATGATCTGCTGGGCGCGCTTGTCGCGCACGATGCCTTCGCGGGTGAAAACCTGCACGTCGATCACTGTGCCTTGCGAGCCCTGATCCACGCGCAGCGAGGTGTCTTTCACATCGCTGGCTTTTTCGCCGAAGATGGCGCGCAGCAGTTTCTCTTCAGGCGTGAGGGTGGTCTCGCCCTTGGGTGTGACCTTGCCCACCAACACATCGCCAGGCTGCACTTCTGCACCCACGTAGATGATGCCGGAATCGTCCAAACGACCCAGCTGCTGCTCAGACAGGTTGGGGATGTCGCGAGAAATTTCTTCGGCGCCCAACTTGGTGTCTCGGGCCATGACCACGAGTTCTTCGATGTGGATCGAGGTGTAGCGGTCTTCCGACACCACACGCTCAGAAATCAAGATCGAGTCTTCGAAGTTGTAGCCGTTCCAGGGCATGAAGGCAATCAGCATGTTCTGACCGATGGCGATTTCGCCCAAGTCGGTCGATGCACCGTCAGCAATCACGTCACCCTTGGCCAGCTTGTCGCCACGCTTGACGATGGGGCGCTGGTGGATGTTGGTGTTCTGGTTGGAACGCTGGTACTTGATCAGGTTGTAGATGTCCACACCCACTTCACCAGCCAAGGCTTCAGCGTCGTTCACGCGGATCACGATGCGGGTCGCATCAACGTAGTCCACGATACCGCCACGGGTGGCGGTCACCACGGTGCCCGAGTCGACTGCTGCCACGCGCTCGATACCGGTGCCGACCATCGGCTTTTCAGGACGCAGCACAGGCACGGCCTGACGCGACATGTTCGCACCCATCAAGGCACGGTTAGCATCGTCGTGCTCGAGGAAAGGCACCAAAGAGGCCGCCACCGATACGATCTGGGCTGGCGACACGTCCATGTACTGGATGCGCTCGGCACCACACAAAATGGATTCACCCTTTTCACGGGCCGACACCAAGTCACCGGTCAGCTTGCCTTCTTTGTTCAACGTGGCGTTGGCTTGGGCGATGACGTATTTGCCTTCTTCGATGGCCGACAAGTAGTCGATGTTCATCGTGACTTTGCCCTCGCGCACTTGACGATACGGGGTCTCAATGAAACCGTATTCGTTCAAGCGGGCGTACAAGGCCAGTGAGTTGATCAAGCCGATGTTTGGACCTTCTGGCGTCTCGATCGGGCAGACGCGACCGTAATGGGTCACATGCACGTCACGCACTTCAAAACCAGCACGCTCTCGGGTCAAACCACCTGGGCCAAGGGCCGACACGCGGCGCTTGTGGGTGATCTCGGCCAGCGGGTTGGTTTGGTCCATGAACTGCGACAGCTGCGATGCGCCGAAGAACTCTTTCAGAGCCGCAGAAATTGGCTTGGAGTTGATCAAGTCGTGCGGCATGAGTGGCTCTTGCTCAGCTTGACCCAAACGCTCTTTCACTGCTTTTTCGATCCGCGCCAAACCGGTGCGGTATTGGTTCTCAGCCAACTCGCCCACGCAACGCACGCGTCGGTTGCCCAAGTGGTCGATGTCATCGACTTCGCCGTTGCCGTTGCGCAAGTCAACCAGAATTTTGACCACGGCCAGGATGTCTTCGTTGGTCAACACCATGGGGCCTGTGGACTCGCCACGACCCACACGGGCGTTGAACTTCATGCGACCCACGCGCGACAAATCGTACGTATCGGGGTTGTAGAACAAACGTTGGAAGAGGGCCTGAACCGCGTCTTCTGTGGGCGGCTCGCCTGGGCGCATCATGCGGTAGATGGCCACGCGTGCAGCGAATTCGTCCACGGTTTCATCGATGCGCAAGGTTTGCGAGATGTACGCGCCCTGGTCGAGTTCGTTCGTGTAGATGCAAGGCAGGTCCAGGATGCCTGAAGTGCGCAGCTTTTTCAGCAAGGCTTCGGTCAACTCTTCGTTGGCCTTTGCAATGATCTCGCCTGTGTCGGCTTCAACGATGCTGCGAGCGACCACACGACCCAAGAGGTAGTCTTCTGGCACGCTGATGTGCGTGGTGCCCGATTGCTCCAGCTCACGTGTGTGGCGCACGGTGATGCGCTTGTCTTTGGCCACCACGACTTTGCCAGACTTGTCGGTGATGTCGAAACGAGCCACTTCGCCGCGCAGACGCTCGGCCACAAATTCCATTTGTGCACCACTGTCCATCAGGCGGAAGTTGTCGTTGACGAAGAAGTTCGCCAGGATCGACTCGGGATTCAGGCCAATGGCTTTGAGCAGAATCGACACCGGCATTTTGCGGCGACGATCAACGCGGAAGTACAGGATGTCTTTGGGGTCGAATTCGAAGTCGAGCCAAGAGCCGCGGTAAGGGATGATGCGTGCCGAAAACAGCAGCTTGCCCGAGCTGTGGGTCTTGCCCTTGTCGTGCTCGAAAAACACACCCGGCGAGCGGTGCAACTGAGACACGATCACGCGCTCGGTTCCGTTGATGATGAATGAGCCTTTGTCGGTCATCAAAGGCACTTCGCCCATGTAGACTTCTTGCTCTTTCACTTCCTTGACCACTTTGTTTTGTGAGGTCGAAGAATCACGGTCGTAAATGATGAGCTGCACGCGTGCGCGAACAGCTGAAGAGAATGTCAAACCACGGGTTTGGCACTCACGAACGTCGAACGCTGGTTTGGCCAGGTTGTACTCGACAAATTTCATCTCCACAAAACCGTTGTGGGACACGATGGGAAATGCCGACTCAAATGCGGCTTGCAAGCCTTCGTGTGTGCGTTTGGATGAAACCACACCTGCCTGCAAGAAAGACGTGTACGCGTCTTTTTGCATTTGCAGCAAGTAAGGGACTTCGAGCACGCTTTCGCGGCTGCCGAAACTTTTTCGGATGCGCTTGCGTTCGGTATATGAATAGGCCATGAGATCTCCGGGCTTGATCTTTCAGAACTGAATGCTGAGCGAGTTTGTAGCTCGTTCAGCGGTCTTGGCGGCTGGCCTCTACCAGCGTTGGCGGACGATTGCGCATTGCACGCAACCCGAACCAAGGGTTTTCTGCAGTCGGGTCAGAAAACACTGGAAAGCAGACTGGGTTCAATCCGCTTTCCGGTGTTTCGCTAAAACACTCGAAAACAGACTTATGAAATCTACTTTTCGGTGTGCTCTTCAAGCACCAAAGGCTGGAGGCCCTTTCGGACACTCCAGCCTTGGAACAAAACCGATTTACTTCAGTTCGGCCTTGGCACCAGCTTCTTCGAGCTTTTTCTTGGCAGCTTCAGCATCAGCCTTTGGCATTGCTTCTTTGACTGCTTTGGGTGCGCCATCGACCAAGTCTTTGGCTTCTTTCAAGCCCAGACCGGTGATTTCACGAACCGCTTTGATCACGGACACTTTGTTCGCGCCGGTTTCGAGCAACATGACGTTGAACTCGGTTTGCTCTTCAGCAGCTGCAGCAGCACCGCCACCAGCAGCAGCAGGCGCAGCCATAGCGGCAGCGCTCACGCCAAACTTCTCTTCGATGGCTTTCACCAGTTCGTTGAGTTCCATGACCGTCATGCTGTCCAGCGCGGTCAAAAATGCGTCTTTATCGAATGCCATTTTTTATTTCCTAACAATTGGTTAAAACACGAACGCTGGCCTTAAGCGGCAACAGCTTCGCCTTCGCCTTTTTTGGCCGCCAAGGCACCCAGCACCACGGCGGTGCGAGACATCGGCGACTTCAGCAAGCCACACAACTGAGCCAACAACACTTCTTTCGAAGGAATGTTTGCCAATTGCTTAACGCCGTTGACGTCCAGGGCCTTGCCTGCAAATGCGCCTGCGCGTATGACCAACTTGTCGTTGGTTTTCGCGAAGTCAGCCACCACCTTAGCGGCGGCAACAGCATCGACAGAGAAGCCATAGATCAGCGGGCCGGTCATCTGATCGGCGACTACTTCAAACTGCGTACCAGTCACAGCACGGCGTGCCAAGGTGTTTTTCAACACACTCAGCGAAACGCCCAGGCTGCGAGCTTTGGCGCGCAAGTTTGTCATGTCAGCGACCGTGATACCACGGTATTCCGCCATCACAAGCGTTTGAGCTTTAGCGGCGAGGTCGGTCACTTCGGAAATGACCGCTTCTTTCTCACTGCGATTCAGACTCAAGGTCTACTCCTTTATATGTGTTGTCCGGGTTGCCCCTTGAACACGCCTATTTGCAGCGACCAACTGTTCAAGATATTCATCCATCTGCAGCGGGATCGCCATCTGCGTTGGCCCAAACCTTCAAGCGAACTTGTGGGTTTGTTGATTAAGCACAGCGGTGTGTGCGCCAACGGTCTTGGATGGCCTGCAGTCCTTTGGAAAGGGCTGCAGCCCACCACATTGAGCCAGCCTTTCGGATGGCTCAAATTTTTATCGCAATCAAGCTGCGATGGATTGTGTGTCGACGCGAACGCCCACACCCATGGTTGAAGACACCGCGATTTTGCGCAGGTAAACACCTTTGCTGGTCGCGGGCTTGGCTTTGACCAAGGCCTCAACCAAAGCGGCCAGGTTGCCCTGCAGCTTGTCGGTGTCGAACGAGCGGCGACCGATCGTGCCGTGCACGATACCGGCTTTGTCCACACGGAATTGAACTTGACCGGCTTTGGCATTGCGCACAGCAGTCGCCACATCGGGTGTCACGGTGCCGACTTTGGGGTTAGGCATCAGGCCACGTGGACCCAAAATCTGACCCAAAGTACCCACAACGCGCATCGCGTCTGGTGCAGCGATCACCACGTCAAAAGGCATGTCGCCCGCTTTGACGCGAGCTGCCAGGTCGTCCATGCCGACCACGTCAGCGCCAGCAGCCAAAGCTTCTTCAGCTTTTGCACCCTGCGCGAACACGGCCACACGAGCTGTTTTGCCAGTCCCGTTGGGCAGGACGACAGCACCACGAACCACTTGGTCGGATTTCTTCGCATCGATGCCGAGTTGAACAGCCACGTCGATGGATTCATCGAACTTGGCAGTTGCGCACTCCTTGACCATGGTCAGCGCATCGGTCAAGGCGTACAGCTTGTTGCTGTCCACTTTACCTGCGAAAGCTTTTTGCTTTTTAGTGAGTTTGGACATTTACACGCCCTCCACATTCACGCCCATGGAACGGGCAGTACCAGCGATGGTGCGAACGGCAGCGTCCATGTCGGCTGCAGTCAGGTCTTTCATCTTGGTTTTGGCGATTTCTTCCAGCTGGGCGCGGGTGATCTTGCCCACTTTTTCCAAACCTGGCTTGGTCGAAGCCTTGTCAAGCTTCAAGGACTTCTTGATCAAAGTGGCCGCTGGCGGTGTTTTGATGATGAAGGTAAAGGACTTGTCTGCAAACGCTGTGATGACCACAGGCAAAGGCAGGCCTGGCTCGACGCCTTGGGTCTGGGCGTTGAACGCCTTGCAGAATTCCATGATGTTCAAACCACGTTGACCCAAAGCAGGACCAATAGGTGGTGATGGGTTGGCTTTACCAGCTGGCACTTGCAGCTTAATGAAACCGACGATTTTTTTCGCCATGCTTTTCTCCTTTCGGGTTCAATCGCTCAAGACGCATCGCGCTTGAGCTCCCCGGGGTTAACGACTCTGAGATATTGTTTGGCACCGAGTCGGTAGGCACCAAACAGAAAACGGTACAGGTCAGGTCTTTTCGACTTGCCCAAACTCCAACTCAACCGGCGTAGCGCGACCAAAAATGGTCACCGAAACACGCATTTTGTTGCGCTCGTAATTGACCTCTTCCACCGTGCCATTGAAGTCGGTGAAAGGGCCTTCCTTGACACGAATGTATTCACCGACCTCAAACTCCACCTTGTGACGTGGTTTGTCAGTGCCTTCTTGCATCTGATTGACAATTTTGGCGACATCGGCTTCGGAGATGGGGGCGGGACGGTTCTTGGCACCACCCACAAAGCCGGTGACTTTGTTGGTGTGCTTGACCAGGTGCCAACTCTCGTCGTCCATGACCATTTCCACCAGCACATAGCCAGGGAAAAACTTGCGCTCTGTCGTGCGCTTTTGACCGTTCTTGATTTCCACCACTTCTTCGGTGGGCACCAGGATGCGCCCAAACTTGGATTCCATCCCCAAGCGGGTAATTCGCTCAACGATGTTGCGCTCAACCGCTTTTTCCATACCCGAATAAGCATGCACCACGTACCATTTCAGGTCCGGGTTGGTCGAAGAGCCCGCCAATGGCGCGTTGATGACAACATCGTTCATTATTTTTTCCACCCAAGAATCAGATCGTAAAAAACCCATTCCAGAGTTTTGTCGGTCAGCCACAAGAACAGGGCCATGACCACCACAAAAGCGAAAACATACAAAGTGATTTGTAAGGCTTCTTTGCGTTCAGGCCAGACCACTTTTTTGGTTTCGCGCACAGCGTCGCGGCCAAAGGCCACCAACTGTCGACCCGACTCCGCCGTGAAAAAAACCACCACCGCGGCCACGATGCCAACCAACAAACCGCCCCACTGCGCCCAGACGCCTTGTGCGGACAACATGTAGTAAGCCGACAAACCGGCAATCACCAGCGCAGCCACCAGGGCCAAACGGATTTTTTCGCCAGTGCTACCGACTGTTTGAACTTCAGATGTTGCCATACGGCTGATAACCTTTGTTGGGCCTTGTTTCAACAGGCCCTGATCAGACAAGGAAGCCCGCTAGGGTCTAGCGGGCTTGGAAATGCACCTTTTCAGGTGGCAGGGGCAGTAGGAATCGAACCTACAACCTTCGGTTTTGGAGACCGACGCTCTGCCAATTGAGCTATACCCCTACGGCAAATTGTTTAAGCGATGATCTTGGCAACGACGCCAGCGCCAACCGTGCGGCCGCCTTCGCGGATGGCAAAGCGCAGGCCTTCTTCCATCGCAATGGGGTTGATCAACTTCACAGTGATCGACACGTTGTCACCC
>NZ_JBILQU010000057.1:0-18194 GCF_044373035.1 Limnohabitans sp.
CCCAAGCCGCTCCGACAACAAACGGGCCACCGTGTCGGCAGACCCCCCCGCCGCAAAAGGCACAATGAATTTGATGGGTTTTTGCGGGTACGCTGTTTGAGCAGCCAAACTGCCGCCCCACCCGCCAACAAGCATCAAGGTGCATTGCAACAAGCTGCGACGCGAGGCCATGACGACTCCAGGAATCTCGGTGCATCCGTGTTTGGCTGGTCTTTCCATGGCTTGCAGTCTGGTTCGAAAAGCTTGATTCAAACACACCGGATTGAACCACTTCAAATGTCATCATCTTGATACCCCGCTTCGCGATGGTGACGAATACGGGCCACCATGACCCGGTCCAGGGCATCGTCCCATGCATAGCGCGCCAGATAGCCGCTGCGCCTGCGAGAGATGATCAGCTCACGCAAACCACCTTCCACCGGGCGGCCAATGCCGGGTTGATGGGTCAACACTTGCAAGGCATCCAGGATGAAGTCGAGCAGTTCTCCAGCCAATGGGTCTTCGGATTCGTGCAAAAACGTTTCCAGGCGCACCAAATCTTGGAATGACGCTGGGCTTAGAAATACGGTGCTCACACCTCAGCCCATTTTTTTCGGCTGCAAGGTTGCAGGCGGTGCGCTTTTCCCCTGACGATGTTCTTTGAGTTGAGAAAAATAAAGACGAACATCGTCCAGTGCATGGCCTTTACCGGTGGCCTTCATGACGGCCAGTGCATCGGCCGAGTCTTGTGCAAATGTTTGCCGCAAGCGCTTGCGCTGCGCGGCCTCGGCCAGCGTGCTCACCATGAAAGCGTGCAGGCTCATGCCCATTTGCTTGGCATCTTCTTCGAGCTGAAGTTTGAGCGCGCTGGGCAGCTTCAGGCTGGTGGGGATGCTGGCAGGAACAGCGGGCATGACAAGCTCCATTCAAGGGTAGTCAGAAGTGACTACCAAGGTGGATTTTACACAGAGCGTTAACGATTCCCAGGCGTTCATCGTCACTGAAGCTCACGGGCACCTTCAAAGACGGAAGGCACGTCGTTCTGAAAAAGCAGTCAACGCTCTACCATCCTGTTCAGTTGCCCACTCACTCCACCACAATCGCCCCCCGCCGAATCTGGTCGCGCTCCAGGCTTTCAAACAGCGCTTTGAAGTTGCCTTCGCCAAAGCCTTCGTCGGCCTTGCGCTGGATGAATTCAAAGAACACGGGGCCCAGCAGGGTTTGGCTGAAGATTTGCAGCAGCAGGCGCTTCTCGCCATTGGCGGTGGAGCCGTCCATCAAAATGCCGCGTGCCTGCAATTCGGCCACAGGCTCGCCGTGGCCCGGCAGGCGTTCTTCGAGCATCTCGTAATAGATGTCGTTGGGCGCGGTCATGAGCGGGATGCCGGCCATCTGCAGCGCGTCCACGCTTTTCAAGAGGTCATCGGTCAGCAGCGCAATGTGCTGGATGCCTTCGCCGTTGAACTGCATCAAAAATTCTTCGATCTGCCCGCCAGTCTTGCCCGACTCTTCGTTCAGCGGGATGCGGATCATGCCGTCCGGCGCCATCATGGCCTGGCTGGTCAGGCCGGTGTATTCGCCCTTGATGTCAAAGTAGCGGATCTCTTGAAAGTTGAATAGCTTTTCATAAAAGCCGCTCCAGTACGCCATGCGCCCTTTGTAGACGTTGTGCGTCATGTGGTCGATGAGCTTGAGGCCGTGGCCCGGCGGGTGGCGGTCCACACCGTCGATGAATTCAAAGTCGATGTCGTAGATGCTTTTGCCGTCTTCAAAACGGTCGATCAAATACAAGGGCGCGCCGCCAATGCCTTTGATGGCGGGCAGGCGCAGCTCCATGGGGCCGGTAGGCACATCCACCGGTTGTGCGCCCAGCTCAAGGGCTCGCGCATACGCCTTGTGCGAGTCTTTGACGCGAAATGCGAGCGCGCAGGCGCAAGGGCCGTGCTCGGCGGCAAAGTAACCGGCCAGGCTTTTGGGCTCGCGGTTGACGATGAAGTTGATGTCGCCCTGGCGGTAGAGCACCACGTCTTTGGATCGGTGCTTGGCCACCAGCGAGAAGCCCATCTGCTCGAACAGCGGCTCCAGGGTGTGGGGGGTGGGGGATGCAAACTCGACGAACTCGAAGCCGCACAGGCCCATGGGGTTGTCAAACAAATCGGCCATGAAAATCTCCAGCAGGGAACGAGGCCACGCTGCAGGATGCGCATGGCCCGAATTGATATCGGTCAAACGAAACGGGGGGGATGTTTAAAAACCCTGCGGCGGTGCGCAGGGCTTGCCCCGCGTGCTGCGGGCGAGGTGGATGCCGAAAATCAATACCTGGATGGCCATGGGCTGATGGTCGTCGCCTGAGCCTCAAATGTCAAGCGACGAACCCGTTGGCCTTATTGCGGCTCGATGCCGACTTTCTTGACCAGCGCGGCAAAGCGCTCCATTTCACTGCGGAAGATGCGCTGAGCGTGCTCGGGCGTGCTGATGGCGATCGTGTTGCCTTGCTTGGCCATGGTTTCCTTGACGGCCGGGTCGTTGAAGGCCTGCACCAGGGCATCGTTGACCTTTTTTACCGTGGCAGCGCTCATGCCCTTGGGGCCGAGCACGCCAAACCAGGCATCGATCACGTAAGTGGGCAAGCCCTGCTCCGCAAAAGTAGGAATGTCTGGCGCAGCGGCACTGCGCTTGTCACCGCACATGCCCACCGCCTTGAGCGCGCCACTCTTGATGTGCTGTTGCACACTGGGCAAGGCCAACACTGCAAAGTCAATTTGACCCCCCAACAAGTCGGTGACCATGGGGCCCACGCCTTTGTAAGGGATATGGCGCGCCTTGACACGGGCTTCGTCCACGAACATCTCGGCGGCCAAATGCAAGATCGTCCCCGTACCGCCAGAGCCGAAGTTGTAACCATCCGGCTTGGCACGCAGGGCGGCAATGAATTCACGGCTGCTGCTGGTGGGCATTTTTTGCGGGTTGGCCACCAACACCAGTGGCGTGGCGCCCAGCACCGCAATCGGCGTGAAATCGCCCGGCATTTCAAAGGGGAGGTTTTTGATGACGCTGGGGAAAATCACCACGTTGTTGGACACCACCGACAAGGTCAAGCCATCGGGCGGGTTCTTGGCCATGGCCTGCAAACCGATGACGCCACTGGCACCGGCTTGGTTTTCCACCACCACATTGGCGCCCAAAGCCTTGCCCAAGGCAGGCGCGGCGGCGCGCGTGATGGCGTCTACGCCCGAGCCCGTGGCGTTGGGCAAGATGAATTTGACGGGGCGGTCGGCTTGCGCCAACGACAGTCCCGGAAATGCCGCCGCAGCGGCCGATGACAAAGCGGCCAATGCGGCGCGGCGTGTGAAGTTTTGTTTCATGGAATGTCTCTTTCTTTTTTAGGGTGGGAAGGGGTAATTTACAACATGCGACTGCGTTGACTCAAGCCACGGCCTTGAGCGAGCGCAAGCGCTCGATCTCTGCATCACTCAGGCCCAAGCTTTTCAGCAGTTCATCGGTATTTTCACCTTGATGGGGCGGCTGGTGGCGCACACCCAGACGTTGCCCGTCCATGGTGAAGGGAAAGAGCGCCGCTCGGGCCGTCTGACCCGCCTTGGGGCCATCGGTCAGTCGCACATCGGCGAGACCTCCGGTGGCGTTCAAGTGCGGGTCGTCAAACAACTCTTCAGGCTTGACGATGGGTGCAAAGGGCAGGCCGGCTTTTTCGAAAATCGCGGTCAACTCGGGGGCGCTGAAGGCCTCCAGGCGGCTGCGCAGATCGGGCAACAATTCGGCACGGAAAGTCACGCGTGCGTTGTTGTCGCTGAATCGGGGATCGGCCTTGAGGTCGGCAAAACCCAGCACATCACAAAAAGTGGCCCACTGCGCGTCGCTCACTGCCGCCAAAAAGATCTGCTCGCCGTTCTTGACGGTGAACACGTCGTACACCGCCCAGGCCGAGATGCGGTTGGGCATGGGCTCGGCCGCTTTGCCAGTGATGGCGAACTGCAGCATGTGCTGGCCGACCAGAAACACGTTGTTCTCAAAGAGCGCCGACTGGATCTCTTGCCCGCGCCCGGTGATGCCGCGCTGAATGAGTGCGCCCAGCACACCAATCGCGCCGAACATGCCGCCCATGATGTCGTTCACGCTGGTGCCTGCGCGCAGCGGGTCGCCGGGGCGGCCCGTCATGTAGGCCAGGCCCCCCATCATCTGCACCACCTCGTCGAGCGCGGTGCGGTGGTCATACGGCCCGGGCAAAAAGCCTTTGAGGCTGGCGTAAATGATCTTGGGGTTGGCGGCCGACAGGCTGGCGTAGTCCAGACCGTACTTGGCCATGGAGCCGGGCTTGAAATTTTCGGCCACCACGTCGGCCGTGGCGCACAGGCGGCGCGCCAGCTCGGCCCCTTCGGGGCTTTGCAGGTTGATCTGGATGCTCTTCTTGTTGCGGTTGAACATGGGGAAAAAGCCCACGCCCGAGCCCAACAAATGCCGTGTGCGGTCGCCCTCGATCGGCTCGACCTTGATGACCTCGGCCCCCATGTCGGCCAACACCATGCCGCAAGTTGGGCCCATGACCATGTGGGTGAACTCGACGACGCGCAGGCCTTCGAGCGGGAGTTTCTTGTCGGAATTGTTCATGCCGCTATTTCTTCAGGGCGCAGGGTCTTGGGCAAACCCGCCTGCGCGATCGAACCGTGCAGGCTCTCGCCTGCAAGCCATTGCGCCACCTGGGCGCGCAAAGCCATGAGTTGACCGAAATCAATGCCGGTGTCGATGCCCATGCTGGCCATCAAATAAGTCAGGTCTTCGGTGGCCACATTGCCGCTGGCCCCGGGCGCATGCGGGCAGCCGCCAATGCCGGCCAAGCACGCGTCAAACCGGGTCTCGCCCGCTTGCAGCGCGGCCATCACGTTGGCCAGCCCCAAGCCCCGCGTGTCATGAAAATGTCCGCAGCCGAGCTTGTCGCCCGCCACCTCGCGGGCTTTGGCAAACAGCTCGCCCACCTGGCGCGGATCGGCATAGCCCACGGTGTCAGCCAAGCCGACGCGGTCCACGCCCAAAGCGACGACCGCCTGGAGCAATCGCAGCACTTCATCGACGGCCACCTGCCCCTGAAGCGTGCAGCCGAACGCGGTGCTCATGCCCACTTCGATGCGGATGTTGGAACCCCGTGCCCGGCGAGCCTCCACGATGGCCCCGATCTCGGCCACCACGTCATCCGGCGCTTTGCGCAAATTGGCCAGACTGTGAGCGTGGCTGGCAGACAGCGGCAGCAGCATCCAATTGGCGCCACTGTCCATGGCGCGTTCGGCCCCCTTCAGGTTGGGCACCAGCACCGACACGACCAGGCCCGGCAGGGTTTTGGCAAAGGCCACCAACTCGGCGGTGTCGGCCAGTTGGGGCAGCAATTTGGGGGGTACAACGGAGCCGACTTCGATCTCGCGGATGCCCGCGTCGTAAGCGCCTTGAATCCACTGCAGTTTTTGTGCAGTGGGCAGGGTGCGGGCAATGCTTTGCAAGCCATCGCGCAGGCCCACTTCGCGGACCGTCACGCGTTCGGGCCAAGAAAATACAGTCATGTCCAATGTCCTTTAAGAGGGTTGCGAAGAGTTTAATGGCTTGGATCGCTCATAGAATTCAATTTTCCCTATGACTTCGGGGTGAAGCTTGCCTCACGCACACGACCACCCGCCCATGAACACCTTCCACGGCAAGATTCTTTACCTCAGCCAAGACCCTGGCCTGATTCGCCGCCAACTGGCGGGCGAGACCCTGACCCTTGAACAGGCCGGGCCGCTGCGCGACGATGTCTCGACCGACGAGATCACGCCCGTGCACATCATGAGCCATGACGACGACAGCTTGGGCGACTTTGCCCACACCGGGCTGCGCTGCGGCCAAGACAGCCCCATCGAACGCCGGGCACTCAGGCAAGCGGGGTTTGCGGTGCTGGTGGCTGGAAGGCGCTACGGCAAGGGCTCGTCGCGCGAGCACAGCCCCACCGCCGAGAAGCTGGCAGGTGTGCAGCTGGTCATCGCCGAGAGTTTTGAGCGCATCTACCGCCAGAACGCCGACAACATTGGCCTGTTCACCTCGACCGATTTCGGTCTGCTGGCGCGCATTGAGCGGGGGGAGCACATCACGCTGGCCGATCTGGTGCAAGGGCGCGAGGCGTTGGCCGCTTCGGTTTTGGAAGCGGGTGGTTTGCTGCGCTGGGGGCAACGGTTTTTGTCGGGCGCACATTCGCCCACGGGGGTGGGCTCCTGCGAGGAAGACCGCACGCGATCGGTCGCCAGCAAAGCAAACGGCCCTCAAACGCTGTTTGAAAAAATCCTCATGCGCCACCGCCTGACGGCCCCCCACACCCCCGAGCAGCCACAGCCCGGCGACGGCTTGTTCGTGCAGGCAGACTGGCGATTCATCCACGAGTACTACACCAGCATGGCCAACACGTTGATGCGCGGCGCACTGGGCGAGCACTTCACGCTGCAACGCCCGGAGCAGATCGTGGTGTTTGAAGACCACACCTCGTATGTCGATGAAAGCCCGGCCCATGTGCGTGGTGGCTTGATCGCCAACATGCACGCCATGCGGCAGGCGCAGCGCAACTTTGCCGCGCGCCACGGCCTGCGCATGCACCGCACCCTGACCGAAGCCGAAGTGCTGTTGGACGACGGCCACAACGTGGCCGGCATCTCGCACGCCATGGTGGCCGAGCACTACGCCCTGCCCGGCCAGGTGGTGGTGGGCACCGATTCACACACGCCGCACAGTGGTGCTTTGGGTTGTGTGGCCTTTGGTGTGGGCACCACCGACATGGCCAATGCCTTTGTGACCGGCGCGGTGCGCGTGACCCTGCCCGAGTGTGTGCGCGTCGAGCTGCAAGGCCAACTGCCTGCGGGCGTGACCGCCAAAGACCTGATGCTGCACCTGCTGGCCACGCCCTACATCCGCAGCGGCACCGGGGTGGGCAAGGTGTTCGAGTTTGCGGGCGAGGGCATTGCCCACTTGAGCACCGACGAACGCACCACCCTTACCAACATGTGCGCCGAACTGGGCGGGCTGACCGGCATCGTAGCGCCCGATGCCGAAACCCTGCGCTTTCTGCGCGAACGGCGCGGTGTGGACGCGGTGATCGAGGACTGGATGCACAGCGACGATGGCGCGCATTACACCCACCACATGGCGGTGAACCTGTCCACTCTGGGCCCTATGGTGGCGCGACCCGGTGACCCCGGTCAGGGCTTAGCGCTGGTGGACTTGCCCGAGCGCGTGCAGATCGACATCGCCTATGGCGGCTCGTGCACAGCGGGCAAGCGCGAAGACTTTGACCACTACCACAGGGTGCTTTCTTGGGGTCTGAAAAACGGCCTGAAGGTGCCTGAAGGCGTGCAAGTGTTTTTGCAGTACGGCACCACCGCCGTGCGTGATTACTGCTTGGCCCAAGGCTATGACAAGACTTTCGCCGCTTTGGGCGTGCGGATTTTGCAGCCCTCTTGCGGAGCCTGCGCCAACTGCGGGCCGGGTTCATCGACCGATGCGGCGCAGGTCACCGTGAGCGCGATCAACCGCAATTTTCCGGGTCGCTCAGGCCCGGGACAGGTCTGGCTGGCCAGCCCGCCCACAGTGATGGCGAGCGCTTTGGCGGGGGAATTGATCTCGTTTGAAGCGTTACAGCGACGTACGCCCCCGTGAACGCTGCCACAAGACTCAGCGGTAAAACGCTTCGACCGTGCCTTTGATTTTGATCAGCAAGGGCTGACCTTTGCGGTCCAGCGTTTTGCCTGCAGGCACACGCACCCAGCCTTCGCTGATGCAGTATTCCTCGACATCGTTGCGTTCCTTGCCATTGAAACGGATGCCGATGTCGTGCTCGAACACGGCGCGCACATGGTGCGGGCTGCGCACGTCGATGGACAGGCGGTCAGGCAATTCGGGACGGGGTTCTACGGCAGGGGTGGTGTCGGTCATGGGCTTGGGCTTTTAAAACCTACCGAATCTATACCAAAACAGTGCCACATGACGGATTTTGTCAATCGACCTGTCACGCATGGGCGGCCCTCAATGAACAAACAGGATCCGAACACACAGCTGGTACCCCACACCCCAAACCGATTTGATGGCCGGCTCATCGCCTTCGGCCTGTACGCTTTTGAATTTTTTGCGCAACCTGGCAATCATTTCTTCGAGGGCGTGCTTGCTCATCGAGCTGTCGTCATCCTCGTCAGCGAACAAATCGCACAAAGTGCCCGACTGCATGGTGTTGTCTTTGGCCTGCACCAGCGCCAGCAAAATGGTTTTCTCCTTGCTGGTCAAACGCAACTTTTGAGTCAGGTCTGGCCCCTGCAAAGTGCGGTCACGCAAACTGAGCGACCACGCTTTGGTCGTCTGCGCCTGTTTCAAACGGCGTCCCAGATTGAGCAACACCAACACCAGTTCGTCCGGCGACACGGGTTTGGTCAGGTAAAAATCGGCCCCGCCTTGTTTGTAACCCGCGATCCGATCGTTCAACGCGACCCGGGCGGTCATGATCACGATGCCGGCATCCGGTCGCGATGCCCGCACCCGGCGACAAAGGCTCAAGCCATTTTCTCCAGGCAAGTTCAGGTCGATCAGATAAAGGTCAAATGCAACGCGGGCAGTCAGATCATCCAAGCCCATCGCGCTGTTGGCGGCATGCACCTGAAAACCGTGCGCCGTCAAGTGCACTTCAATCTCCTCGCGCAGCAAGCGGTCATCCTCCACCAAGGCCACCACCAGGGGCGAATTCGAATCTGCGGCCTCTAACGAAATAGGGGGGTTCAATGCGGGATCCTGACTTCAAAAACCACTTCCTGGTCTGTATGCAGATAGCTGACGGTGGCACCCATTTTTTCGGCCGCCGAATGGACCAGACTCAAGCCAATGCCCATGCCGGGGTGGTTCTGGAAATTGGGGTGACGGTAGTAACGCTCAAACAACCGGTTTTCGTCGGGCAGGCTCTCCTTGGCCACACGGTTGCTGATGCTGAAGCAGGTCATGCCGGGTGTTTCATGGCCAATGGTGATTTGGATTTTTCCATCGGTTGAATATTTGACAGCGTTGCTGACCAGGTTTTCCACAATGAGGGCCAAAAAATGCGGGTCGGCACGAAAAAATGCGCCCTCTTGAATGCGCAATTCAAATCGGTCTGCATCTTGATATTCCTGCATGACCACGTTCATCAATTCCTGCGCCGAAATCTTTTCCGCAGAATCGCGCACATCGTGGCGCTCAATTTTGTTGGACAAGGCCACATGCTCGATCATCGCATCCATTCGGTTCACAGAAGCATCGATGCGCTGGACACGCTCAATCGAATCTCCTTGTCCTTTGGCGGCCATCTTCAGTGAGGCCAGGGCAAATTTGATGGTGCTCAACGGCGTCTTCAACTCATGGGTCAGCATGTCAATCAGCTCTCTGCGTTCCTTGAGTTTTTCTTGGTTGGCTTTGGACTGCGCGGCCTCCATCTGAAAGCCCTGCAACTGTTTCAATTCCTCGACCTTGCGGTTGGATTTTTCAGTCGCCACAATCCAAAAAATAACCAGGCCAATGGGCACCCCATTGAGCCGCCAGTCTCCAACGGATTGCAGCAAGTCGATTTGCTCAAAAACGTCCGAAAATCCGAAACTTGCAAAAAGACCCAGCGTGGTGAAAATAAAAAATATCGACCAGCCTGTCAACAAGATCATTCGCAATTTGGGCGGGAAATTTTGTGATGAAAACACGCCCCACAACTGCACCATTGAATTCACCCACATCACACCGAAATTGAGCTTCAAGGCCCAATCTGCGCGTCCCGCCATCAGACACACAAGGTTCGCACCACAGACCATCAACATGGCCACCACTGCTCTGAGATAGAAGGGCGCAGGACTGCACGCCCGCAGGGTTACCCAACCCAGCAAGATCGTGAAAGCCACGCGGATGACTTGCCCCAAGTTGGTCATGTGATTGACGGTTTCGGCCGCCAGCATCGGCAACCACTGCGCCAACAGACCGGTGTTGGCAACAATCAAGAACACCACTGACGCCTGAAACCCGCAAAACACATGCAGCACGACCGAACGTTCCAGAAACAGAAAGGCGAGCGAGAGCACCAGCACGGCGACCCCCAAGGTCAAAGACGCCGTCATCTGCTGGATACGCCCTATGGCATCGGGCATCACCTCGTCAGGAGACACGAGGGTGGCCTGAACCGCCCTGACCGTGTCGGTCTGTATTTTTAAATACGCGGTGAGCGGCTTGCCTGTCGGCACGTCGACCGAAAAACAGTACAGGTCATCCGGGCACTTTTCACGTGTCTTGGCAAAGCGGTCTCCGCCTTGCTGCACCACCCATTGCCCATTTTGTGTCGCATAAAACGTCAGCTGATCCAGGTAGTAGGGGCCCACCCTGAGAACCAAATGCGCCATGGGCGGTGTCAGTGCCGCATCGCCCGCCGATGCGCTCGCCTGTATTTGCAGTCGGATCCAGGTCTCGCCCTTCACGAACCCCCTTCGAAGATCACCTTGATAAGGTTTGAAGTCCAGCAACTGCGCCGCTTCCAGGGTCAGGGTTGACGACTCTTCGTGGTGGAACGCGGTGTCGAGCCGAAAGCGTGTTTCAGCCGCAAGCACAGACACTTGGCAAAACAACAATAACAACAGAGAGAGCAGGCACTTCATGGTTTGGCCAAATCATAGGAGCTTGGGCTTGATAAAACCGCAACCCAGTGAAAAGGCAGTGGATTTGACGCCTGAAGTGAGAGCAATTGTGAGCTTTCACGGCGTCAATACAACAACAGGCCGTTCCTTTGTGAGGATCTGTGCGCTTCTATGAATTTTGGTGTGAAAACCCACAGGGCCAAGGGTTAGATTCCAGTCCACCTTGTGCTTATTTTTTCAGGACTGACACCATGGCTTCTTTTCAAGAATTGCAACAACAAAAAGCCGAACTGGATTTGAAAATTGCCCAGTCAATGGACGCGGCCAGAAGAATGGCCGCCGAGTTGGAGCAAGCCCGATTGCGTCATGAAGAAATTGAAGCAGGCACGGCACAAATCACGGCGCTCATGGAAAAGTACAACCTCAGCAAGGAAGATCTTTTCCCAGGTTCGTCACCCTCCAAGGTGGCGAACTTGCCACTGAAAGAATCCAAAACGCTGGCTGAAATGCGGCAGTATTTCAACCGCCGCTGATCACACCATGTGCATCGTTCAGCATGTCGTCGATGCCCAGCATTTGGCAGCCCCTTCAAAATCGGACACCCGCCACCAGACTGGCATGGTCGCGGTCGATCTGCAGGTTGTATCGGCCACCGCTGTAGCGGTGGTACTGAAGCTCGCCAAAATAATGCTGCCCGAACTCCGCGCGCAAGGCAGGGCGCAGCAGGGTTCGACCTTCTGAGTAAGCACCGTCGTAAGCGTAGCCCCGGACATCCCGGGCCCACAACAAAGAAGGCGTCCAGGTGATGCCCGAACCGGCCGGGGCATATCGGGCCGAAGCCAGCATTCTCAGACCCCAGGCGCTCGATGAAATGTAGCCGTCACTGGTGCAGGTCTTGCCGGGCACGGCATCCACACAGGCGGGGCCCCCGGTGTAGGCTGCCCCGTTGTAGCCCACGGGTCGGCCGTAACGCAACACAGAAGGATCAGGCAAACCCCGCACCTGGCTGACGCCGACTTCGGCCATCAAGCTGATGCGCTCTGCGCCCAGGGTTTTTGGAAACACCGTGTCCACGCCCAAGCTGCCCGTGGTCACGGCAAAGCGGTCATACGCGTCAAAGCTGGCGCCCACGGGCAAGGCGTTGATGCCTTTGTTCAGCGCCAGCACCGAGGCCGGGCTGCGGGAGGCAAAGCTGGACAGCACGTCAAAAGCGTTCAAGGTGACGGGCTGGTGCGGACGGTAAGCCACTTCGCCCAACAGGCGCGTGGTCGGGGCCAGCTTTTTGATGAAACTCAAGCCCAGCAAAGTCACATCTTCAGGATAGACCATGGCGTAGCTGACCGAGCGCACACCCGGCGTGAGGGCGTTGATGGTCATGCGCAAGCTGGGGTTGGCGCTGTGCGTGTTCATGGCAAAGAATTTGACATCGGCATCCCAGGGCTCGGCCTTGTAGCCCACCAACAAGCCATAGGCGCCTGTACTGGCTGCCTTCACATCGCCATTGCGGCGCAAATAAGCGCCACTGGCCAGCAGGCTTTGCTCCGACGCGCCAGCCAAGGCCGCAAATTCGCAGCCCTGCGGCGCAAAAGACTGCACGTCGAAAAAGGTGCCGCAACCGGGCAAGACCGTGCTGCGCGACTCGTAGGCCGCAAAGCCCTCCAGACGCCACAGGCTGCCCGGCGCCCATTGGGCACTCACCATGCCCAGGGGCAAGCGACCTTCCGAAGGCAAAGCCCCTGGCCGCAGCATGGCGGCCACATCGGCCGGGTTGATGGCCGCATTCACGCCGCCCATGCCCAACAGTGGCCCACCCCACGCGAGCACTTGGCGGCCCAGACGCAGTTTGAGTGGTGTGTCAGCGCCTGCATCGACCTGCCCGTACACGAAGACTTCATGTAAATCAAGGTTGTCGAACCGGGCGCTGGGCGCAAACCCCTTGTCACTCAGCGGCTGGTTGGGCTGAAAGCCGTTGGGATAATTGCCATAGGCCGCGTTTTTCTCGCCCAAGGCAAAATCGTGCCAAGCTCTGCCACGCACAAAGAGGCCCATGTTGTCTTTTTTCAGGTCCAGGTCCCACACGAGCTTGAGCACGTTGGAAATGGCCTGGCCTTTGGCAAAGTTCAAATTCGAACCGCCGGTCTGGCCCTGCAAGTTGCCCTTGGGCGTGCCGGGCACAACCCTGGCGGGCCAATCGGCATAAGCGTCCGGACTGGGCGATTCGGTGCGGATTTGCGTGCCCCAAGTGACCGCGCCATGAAACTTGGCCTCGACACCCTCACCCAACCGGATGTCGATGGCGGCAGCCTGAAAACAAGCCGCAACCATGGCCGAAAAAACCAGCACGCCTCTTGTTGTCTTCACTTGGATATTCCTTGCTGTCAAGCGGATGGGCCCGGTCACTGAGCCCCATGATTGGCCGCCACGCTGTTTGAAACCTCGCTCACCCGAACACGGGGATGGTATTTTTGACATTTATAACGATTATTGACCTTTGGTCAGTGTGGTGGCGCATGCGAACGCTTTCATCTTTGCGAGGGAAGGGACATTCACGCACTTGGTGGCAAAATGCCCGGTCCATAAAACATGCCATTTCAAGGCATGTGTCCCACGCCCAGGCTTGCGCCCTTCTGATTGACAACCCCCATTCATGATGTCCTCCCCCTTCGGCACACTCGGCATCGATTTCGGCACCTCCAACTCGGCCATGGCCTGGCTCGGCCCCGAGGGCCACGCCCGCCTGATTCCGCTTGAAAGTGAGGCCATGGCCATGCCCACGGCCGTGTTCTACAACGCCGAAGAAAACAGCACCCACTTTGGACGGGATGCTCTCCAACACCATCTGGAAGGCACCGAGGGCCGTTTGATGCGTTCGCTGAAAAGCCTGCTGGGCAGCCCTTTGCTGCTGGAGACCACACAAATCG
This sequence comes from Limnohabitans sp., assembly GCF_044373035.1. GTDB lineage: Bacteria > Pseudomonadota > Gammaproteobacteria > Burkholderiales > Burkholderiaceae_C > Limnohabitans_A. The sequence continues at coordinate 13,553 of NZ_JBILQU010000057.1, forward strand.
GGCATCAGCAGATCAGTTTTCAGGACATCATCGGCACCTTTTTGGCCACTTTGCGCGAACGCGCTGCACAGCACTTGGGCAACGCACCGCGCCGCGTGGTGATGGGCAGGCCCGTACACTTTGTGGACGATGACCCCGAGCGCGATGCGCAGGCCGAAGCCTCGCTGCGTCAGGCGGTCGAGGCGGTGGGTTTTGACGAGGTGTCGTTTCAGCTGGAGCCGATTGCGGCCGCGCTGGACTACGAACAACGCCTGACAAAAGAAAGCACCTTGCTGGTGGTGGACTTGGGCGGCGGTACCTCGGACTTTACGGTGGTGCGCCTGGGGCCAGAGCGCAGGCAACAAGCCGATCGCAGCGCGGACATTTTGGCCACCACGGGTGTGCACATTGGCGGCACCGATTACGACCGGCAACTGAACCTGGCGCAGGTCATGCCGCTGCTGGGCTACAGGCACTTGGGGCCCGAGCAGCGCGAGGTGCCCAGCCGCGTGTTTTTTGATCTGGCCACATGGCACCTGATCCACTGGCAATACCAACCCAGAGCCATCGCCCACGCCAAAACCCTGCTCAGCAACTACAGCGACCCGCGCCTGCACGAGCGCCTGATGCAGGTCCTGAGTGAGCGCCACGGCCACCTGATGGCGCACGAGGTGGAGCAGGCCAAGATCCGCTGCTCGGTACAGTTGGCAGACACATCGATGAACTTGACCGTGATCGAAAAAAACCTGCAAGTGCGTTTGGGCCTGAATGACATGCAGCTGCACTTGCGCGAGCTGCTGGCGCGCACCGTGGCCTGTGCGCGTGAATGCCTGCAGCGGGCGGGCCTGAGCGATGCGTCTTTGGACGCCATCTACCTGACGGGCGGCTCGTCGGCCTTGCGCACTTTCCAACACGCCTTGCAAGCCGAGTTTGTCGGCGTGCCCTTGGTCGAAGGCGATTTGTTCGGGGGCGTCGCGCTGGGCCTGGCCTACCACCGCTGAGCAGCCTAGACCTTCCCTCGCAGGTCGGGCCTGTATGGTCCGACAGCCATCTACAAATACCCCCGTAGCCTTCCTGGCCATTCATGGGCGGTTCAATTTGTGGGTAACAGACGGTCTGGTGCGGGACCTTATGGGTTCACGGCTGAGACACTCAGACCATGGGCGCATGCCCGATCAGGTCTTTTGCAGGTACACGTAGGCGCCCATGAGGGGGTTGGCCTGGTCCAGCCGCAAAGGGGCGCGGTGCAAGTGGGCCCACTGCCAGCCGTGCTGCGCGGCCAGCCCTTGCAAGTAAGGCAGGGCGTGCGCATAACGCAGCGTGCTGTGCAGCTGCACGGCCAGGCCAGGGTCCGACTCTTCCACGGTGAAAGCCAGCCAGCCACCCGGCTGCATGCGCGGGCCCAGGGCTTCAAACACCGCCTCCAGATGTCCCACGTAGATGAACACATCTGCCGCCAGCACCAGGTCAACCTGCTCGGTGCCTTGCTTCATAAAATCGACCAATTCTTGGGCATGCAGGCTGTCGTACACCCCCAGCGCGCGGGCTTTGTCCAGCATGGCCGAAGACAGGTCCACCCCGCTCAAGTGCCCGGCACGCGGACGTACCAAGTGGCCACACAAACCGGTGCCACAACCCAAATCCCAAACCCGCTCAAACCGCGTGCCCGGGGGGACGGGCAGTTGCGCCAGCAACACGCGGTGGCCCTGGTAGCCCAGCTGGCCCACCAGGTGCGCCTCAAAGTCGTTGGCGTATTGGTCGAACAGTGTTGCCACATACGCCGCAGGCGCATTCACCACGGGCTGCTCCGGGCTGAGGGCAGCCAGGTAATAGCGGTGCAGCTCAGGGTCGGCCCCCAGCTGCATCGCCCGTTGGTAACCCGCGATCGCCTGCGCAGTCTGGCCCATGTCGCGCTGCACATGGGCCAGCTGGCTCCACGCTTGGGCCAACTCGGGGTCATGCGCCAAGGCCTGCTCAAAGACTTTCAAGGCTTGCGGCAATCGCCCTTGGTGCGCCAAACACTGGCCCCAGCGCAAACAAAATTCAGCCCCGTCGGCCCCCAAGGCATGGGCTTGATCATGGCAGTGCAAGGCTTGCGGCCAGTTGCCCAAGGCCATTTGCGTCACGCCCCAGGCCATCCAGGCATCGGTTTGAGAGTCGTCAGCGTCTAAGGCTTGGCGCAAACACACATCGGCCTGTTTGAAGCGGCCCAGATGCACGCAACTCACACCCAGGTTCATCAGCACCGAGGGCCTGCCCGGTGCCAGCTGCAAAGCCTGCTCAAACAGCGTTGCAGCCGCCTCGAAGTCGTGGCGTTCAAACTGTTCGATGCCCGCCACAAAGGCTTGACGGGCTTGTTCGAGTGAAGGGTCCATGATCGCCAGTGTGACACAGGCTTTGTGACCCCACGGGTGCACCATCCCCTTGCAAGGCACAATGCTTTGCAACATGCGAACACAGGAGACACCATGAAAGAACCCCCTTACGCCTGGGTGGTGGTTTGGGCCACTTTTGTGTGCCTGGCCTTGATCTTTGGGGTGTCGTATTCGTTCGCGGCATTTTTTGAATCGTTTGCCGTTGAGTTTTCGGCCCAGCGGGCCGATGTGTCCTGGATCTTTGGCCTCTCGGGCTTTGTCTACTTTGTGATGGGTGCTGGCGGCGGCATGTTGGCCGACCGCTTTGGGCCGCGCATCGTGTGCTCTGCGGGCATGGCACTCATTGCGCTGGGCTTGCTGGCCACCAGTTGGGCCTCGTCTTTGCTCACGGTGTACGTGAGCTACGGCTTGTTGGTCGGTTTGGGCATTGCGCTGGTCTACACCCCGTCGATTGCCAGCGTGCAACCCTGGTTCACCACCCGGCGCGGGTTGGCAGGGGGCATTGCCAGCTCGGGTGTGGGCGCGGGCACCTTGCTGGTGCCGGTGTTGGTGGCCATGGCGATTGGCCCCATGCCTTGGCGCGAGGCGATGCAGGTGCTGGCGCTGGGTGTGTTGGTGCTGGGTGTGTTGGCGGCAGCTTTGCTGCGGCGCGCACCGGCCGCTCCGTCCAGCGGATCAGGCGGCTCGGCCTCCGGCCTGAGTTTGCGCGAGACCCTGCGCAGCCCCACGTTTCGCTGGCTGTACCTGGCCACGGTGCTGGCTTCGCCCGTGATGTTCATCCCGTTCGCGCACGTGTCGGCCTCGGCGCGAGACCTGGGTCTGGGTGAAGCCTTTGCGGTCGGATTGGTGGGCCTGATTGGCGTGGGCAGTCTGGTCGGGCGCTTTGCCATTGGCCTGCTGGCCGACCGGCTGGGACGGGCGCAAACCCTGGTGCTGATGCAGCTGTCCATGGGCGCGTCTTATGTGCTGTGGGGTGCAGCGGGCGGGCAGTTTTTGTTGATGATTTTTTCGCTGTGGTTTGGCCTGAGTTATGGCAGCATCGTGTCGCTTTTGCCAGCCATTTGCATGGATTACTTTGGCGGCAAATCGGTGGCGAGCGTGGTAGGCACGCTCTACAGCGGCGCGGCTTTTGGCAACTTGTTGGGCCCGGTGTTGGCCGGTGCGGTGTTTGACCACAGCGGCCACTACCTGGGCGTGATGGCGGTGTGCGGGGTACTGTCGCTGTGCGCCACCTGGGCCTCGCGGCAGATGAAGCGCAGTGGGCAGGTGACGTATTGAACTTGACCCCTATGAAGATGACAGGTTCGGTACTTGGCTTGATGGTTTTGTGGGAGCCCACCCCTGTGGGCGATGGCTTGTGGGGCGTTTTCCACGCCCATCGCCCACAGGGTGGGCTCCTACAAAGAAACTTGCACCGCTTAAGCTTGAGGTTTCAACGGAACGACGCTGAAAAGACAAAAGGACTTTGATGCACAACGATTTGCAGGCGCTGCGGCGCATCCTCAAAACGTGCACCACCATCGCGGTGGTGGGTCTGTCGGCAGAATGGCACCGACCCAGCTATTTCGCGGCCAAGTACATGCAGTCGCACGGCTTCAAAATCGTGCCCGTGAACCCGCGCTATGCGGGCACGCCGGTGCTGGGCGAGACCTGTTATGCCAGCCTGAGCGACATCCCATTTAAGGTGGACATGGTCGACGTGTTTCGCCGTGCCGAAGACGTGTTGCCGATTGCCGAGCAAGCGGTGCAGATGGGTGCGCGCTGTCTGTGGCAACAACTGGGCGTGGCCAACCCCGAGGCCGTTGCCTTGGCCCGGCAAGCCGGGCTGGATTCGGTGAGCAACCGCTGCGTGAAGATCGAGCACGCCCGGCTGTTTGGTGGCCTGAACTGGGTGGGGGTGAACACCGGGATCATCTCGGCGCGGCGGCTGGTGTGAGGCCAGTGATCGCCCACGGGGTGGGCTCCTACAAATACAGGCACGCGTCACGTCCCTCGGCCGACATGTTGCCCATGCAATTGCCGTGTTTTAAACCGACTTTTTGACCCCAACACCATGACCGACCGCCAATTCCACCCCGAGACCCTGGCCATCCATGCTGGGCAAATTCCCGACGCGGCCACGGGCGCACGCGCCCTGCCCATTTACCAAACCAGCAGCTTCGTGTTTGACAGCGCCGAGCACGCGGCATCGCTGTTCAACCTGCAGACCTTTGGCAATGTGTATTCGCGCCTGAGCAACCCCACGGTGGCGGTGCTTGAAGAACGCGTGGCCGCACTCGAAGGCGGGC
>NZ_JBILQU010000160.1:0-4107 GCF_044373035.1 Limnohabitans sp.
TGCCAGCGCGGTCTGCCGTCCAGCGTTGAATCCTACCCGGGTGGTCGTTTTGGCGTGCTCGGGCGCGGGCCTTGCCGGATGGGGAAAAGGATTTATGGTGCTGGCAATTCAGGTCGGCGACCCAGGATTAACCCATTAAACATTGAAATACTAACGCCACACGTTAAAATTTCAAAGATGATTGACCGACAAACCCTCACCACACTGTCTGAGCGCCTGCACGAAGCCCCAGCGGTGGTGCTGCTCGGACCGCGTCAGGTGGGCAAAACCACCTTGGCGCTCACGCTGGCCGACACCTGGCCAGCTGGCTCAACTTACCTCGATCTGGAACGTCCGGCAGACCGTTTGCGGCTGCAAGACGCCGACGCATTTTTGCGCGCCCAAGGCGGCAAATTGGTCATCCTCGATGAAATCCACCGCATGCCGGGCCTGTTTGAAGTCCTGCGCGGCATCATCGACGAGCGCCGCCGTGCAGGCCAGCGCTTTGGCCATTTCTTGCTGCTGGGATCGGCCTCGCTGGACTTGATGCAGCAAAGCAGTGAAACGCTGGCTGGGCGCGTGGCCTATCTGGAGATTGGCCCTGTTCACGGACTCGAATGGTCCGCCGCCGATCTGGACACGTTGTGGCTGCGCGGCGGTTTTCCGGACAGCTTGCTGGCCGCCAGCGATGCGGCCAGCCTTCGCTGGCGCGAAGACTTTGTGCGCAGCTACTTGCAACGCGACGTGCCCATGTTTGCGCCGCGCCTGCCAGCCGAAACCGTGGGCCGTCTGTGGACCATGTTGGCGCACCAGCAAGGAGCCTTGTTACAACAAAGTCGTTTGGCCCGTGGCTTGGGCGTGAGCAGCCCGGCAGTGGAACGCTACATCGACTTGCTGGTGGACTTACAGCTGGTACGCCGCCTGCGGCCCTGGAGCGGCAATGTGGGCAAACGCCTGGTCAAAACGCCCAAGGTGTATGTACGCGACAGCGGGCTGGTGCACGCTTTGCTAGGCCTGGGTAGCTTGCATGACTTGGCAGGTCACCCTGTGTGCGGCCCCAGTTATGAGGGCTTTTGCATCGATAACCTGATGGCCGCCGCCCACCCGCAATGCACGGCTTACAGCTACCGCACCCATACGGGGGCCGAGATCGACCTCTTGATTGAGCGTGCAGGCCAGCCGTGGATGGCCATCGAAATCAAACGATCCACCGCGCCCACCCTGAGCAAGGGCTTCGACATCGCCTGCGCAGACCTGAATATCGACCAGCGCTATGTGGTTTATCCCGGCACCGAACGCTTTCCGATGCGTTATGGCGCGCAAGCGATTGGGCTGGTTGAATTGATGCAGGTATTGCGCACAAGCTGAGGGAATTTGCTCGGCGTTAACGCAACCGATCGAACGGCTCTTGGTCTCTGAGCTCAGCCGCCCAATTAGCCAATTGGCAATTTTTTCATTTTTGTTTGAGTACTGCTACTGACAAGCCTGAAGCCACAAACGTCAATCCAGCCCCCACATTGAGCCCAGCGACAACCCGCGGTTTCTGGCGCAGCCAAGACGACAGACGTGACGAGAAAATGCCCATCAAAGCAAAGCCTACCGCTGTCAGAAATGCGAACCAGCAACCATAAACCAGCATCTGAATCGTGACCGAACCACGATCAAGACTGACAAACTGAGGAATGAAGGCCAGCACAAAAAGACCCGGTTTGGGGTTGAGCGCCGCTGACAAAAAACCAGTCGCAAAGATCGTGGACAAAGGCTGTTTGGCTGTCTACGCAAAACTGATCAGATTGCGCGACCGCAAGACCTTGGCCCCCAACCAGATCAAATAGACGGCCCCGGTCAGCTTGACCACCCAAAACGCCAGAGCCGATGTCTGCATAAGCAAGGTCAGTCCAAAAGTCGCCGCAGCAACGTGAAACAAAATTCCGGCACCCGAAGAGACACCCGAAACAATCGCTGCACTTTTACCTTGACTGAGGCCACGCCCAATCGCCAGCAAGTTGTCCGGGCCAGGGGTCAACATAAGCAACAAACATGCTGCGGTATAGGCAGCCCAAATTTCAAGTGGGAACATGGTGAATCTCCTGAACGTGTGAATGCTTAAAAATGACATAAAAGCATACCAATTAATTAACTCAATCCACCTCTCAGCTGTCCTTTTTCGTCCCCTTCTGGTCTCGCCCAGCCCTGTGCATCGTTGTGTCTGATTCGCACAATGGACACATGTTCAACGCCCACACCAGCGCACCATGACCAGCCAACACACACACCAAAAATCCGCTCTGCTCATCATCGATGTGCAGCAGTCATTCTTGCGCATGCCGTATTGGTCGTCTGGACAACTCGCGCCATTTCAACAAGCGCTGTTGAAACTGGAAGCAGGTTGTCGCGCAGCGGATGTACCGGTGGTGCACATTTTTCACATCGACGACGATGCGCCTTTTCGTGCCGAGTCGGGCCTGATCCGTGCCATGGACTGGCTGCCGGGCGAGCCCGCCGCACGCTTTGACAAGCATGTGCACAACGCCTTCACCGACACCGGGCTCGACAACTGGCTGCGCCGTCAAGGCGTGCAGCGGCTCATCATCAGCGGCATCCGCACCGAGCAATGTTGCGAGACCACGGCCCGTGTGGCCTCGGACCTGGGCTATGCGGTGGACTTTGTGTCCGAAGCGACGCTGACTTTCCCGATGACGCACAAAGGCACCGGCCAGACTTTCAGCACCCAAGACATCACCACGCGCACCGAGTTGGTCTTGGCTGACCGCTTTGCGCGCATCGTGAACGTGGATACTTGTCTGTCCAGCCTTTGAATCGCCCACCAGGAAACCCCATGCTCCAACTGCGCCCCAACTGCGAATGCTGCAACCGCGACCTGCCGCCTGAGGCGCTGGAAGCGCGGATTTGCTCTTTTGAATGCACCTTTTGCGTCGAGTGTGCAGACACGCGCTTGCAGGGCATCTGCCCCAATTGCGGTGGCGAACTGGTGCGCCGCCCGGTGCGCCCTGCGGCCAAGCTGCTCAACAACCCTGCATCGACCGAACGGGTGTTCAAACCGCAGGGCTGCCTTCCACTGGCTTGATCTCGGAAATGACCACCCCGCTGACCATATACTTGGTCCTCACACCCGGCGTGCTGTTACTCGACTATGCAGGTCCTGCCGAAGCGCTGCGCATGGCTCGCGACATGGGCGCACCGCTTGTCATGCACACCTGCGGACCGTGCTCTGGCGTGAAAACATCGCTGGGCACGCAACTGGCCGACATTGAGCCTCTGCCCCAGCGTCTGCCACCGAACTCCCTGGTGCTGATCACCGGCAACAGCCACGAGCAAGAAGACTACGCCACTCCAGCAGCACAGCAAGTGGTGCAATGGCTGCAATCCGCGGTGCTGCCCGACACACGACTGGCCAGCATTTGCTCGGGTGCTTTGCTGCTGGCCATGGCGGGCCAACTCGACGGCCTGCGCTGCACCACACACCACACGCTCCTTGATGATTTGCAAGCCTTGGCCCCCACCGCACAAGTGCAAGCCGACCGGATTTTTGTGGATGACGGCCGTGTGCTGACCAGCGCAGGCATCACCACCGGCATCGATCTGGCGCTTTACATCGTTGAACAAGTGGCCAATGCCGCACTGGCAGCGCAAGTGGCGCGGCGCTTGGTGATGTACACACGGCGCGGCCCCAACGACCCACAGCTTTCTCCTTGGCTGGCGCACCGCAACCACATGCACCCGGCGGTGCACCGCGCACAAGACGCCCTCACGACAAGTCTTGTCCAAGACCCGGCCCGCCGATGGTCACTGCCCGAGCTGGCTGATGTGGCCTTCGTGAGCCCCCGGCATTTGTCACGCCTTTTCATGCAGTACACCGGCATCAGCGTGCTGGACTACCAGCAGCAACTGCGCATGGCGCGTGCGCAAGAGTTGATGGCGCACAACCCGGCACTGACCCAGGAGCAACTGGCCGAGGTCTGCGGCTTTGGCTCTGCGCGGGATTTCAGGCGAGTTTGGGCCAGATGCTTGTAGAAAGTCGATTTATCCTTGTATTTTGAATATCGTATATTTAAAATACAAGGATGTTTAAACGCATCGCCCAAAACACACTGGCCTCACACCTCA
>NZ_JBILQU010000159.1:0-4107 GCF_044373035.1 Limnohabitans sp.
GCCTGATTGACCATCCCCCCATACCTGTCAATGCCCGAGCCACCCTACACGCCGCAAGACAAAGTGGACGTGGCGCAATTGGTTTACCAGCACATTCGGCAGCAGAGCTTGCGGGCATAGGCAAGCGGGTTTCAATTCAACGGGAATGTGGCTTTTATGTAGGCGATTGCGGTGAATATGCCGCTTATTCACCGCAATATTTGCGGTGAAAGATGGATGTCAACGCCTCGATAAGTCGGATTGCACGACACTATGACTTGCAAGGGTGACACTTTGAGCGACATAATGCCCCTAAATACTGTCGCTCTTAGTCACGCTTTCCCACTTAAGTGAGACAAATGACCCCTTAACAGGCCACCCCATGCCCCGCATCACCCCCGCCGACGAATTGCAACTGATCGAATCCATCGTGGCCGCGCACCCCGGTGGGATTGGCATTGCCGAGATCGAGGCGGCCATGGCACAGCGACAAGGCGGGTCGCTGAACCGTCGCACTTTGCAACGCCGCTTGCTCAAACTCATCGATGCGCAGCGGATCGCGTCTGAGGGGCAGAGCATTGCGCTGGTTTACAAGCCGGTGGCGCATGCTTGGGCGCAGCTTGCGGGCAGTAGCGGTGGTGGGGGCGTCATTACTCCTGTGGGCGTGGCCGAGGCGGAGCCCGATCTGCCGGTCTCGCCAGCGGGGGCCAGCATCCGTGATCGGGTCCGGCAGCCGTTGATGCACCGCCGCCCGGTGGGTTATCGGCGCGAGTTTCTAGAGGCGTATCAGCCGCGTGTCACGTTTTATTTGCCAGCTGCGCTGCGCAGCCAGCTGCACGAGATGGGCCGCACGCCCGCCAACGAACGACCCGCAGGCACCTACGCCCGCGACATCTTGAGCCGGTTGCTGGTGGATTTGTCGTGGGCTTCATCGCGGCTGGAGGGCAACACCTACAGCCGCCTGGACACGCAAAACCTGATCGAGCATGGACAGGCCGCGAAGGGCAAGGACGCCATCGAAACGCAGATGATCCTGAACCACAAAGCCGCCATCGAGATGCTGATCGAGGACACCGATGAGGTGGGCTTTGATGCCTTCACGTTCAAAAATCTGCATGCCGTGTTGTCGCAAGACTTGATGCGCGACCCGCAGGCCAGTGGCCGTCTGCGTCGGCGCTCGGTGGAGATTTCGGGCACGGTGTTTCACCCCGTCGCCATGCCCCAGGTGATTGAAGATTGTTTTGAGCTGTTGCTGAGCAAAGCCGCCGCCATTCCCGATCCGTTTGAGCAGGCGTTTTTCCTCATGGTGCAGCTGCCGTATTTGCAGCCTTTTGAAGATGTGAACAAACGCGTGTCGCGCATTGGCGCCAACTTGCCGCTGATCCAGCACAACCTGTGCCCCTTGTCGTTCATCGACGTGCCCGAGCGGGCGTACATCGAAGGCACTTTGGGCGTGTATGAATTCAACGAGGTCGATTTGTTGCGCGACGTGTTTGTGTGGGCGTATGAACGCTCTTGCCAGCGTTATCTGGCCATCACCCAAACCATGGTGGAGCCGAACCCCCTCAAAATCAAATACCGCGAAGCGCTGATTCAGGCCGTGCAGGCGGTGGTCAAGGGCCTGCAAGCGCCCAGCCCAGAGGTGCTGGCCACCGTGGTGGCGCGCATGCAGGTACCCGCAGCAGACCAGGACGCGTTCACCCGCATGCTGGCCGAGGCGCTGCACCAGTTGCACGAAGGCAGCGTGGCCCGCTACCGGCTGCGTCGCTCTGAATACCTGGCTTGGAAGTTGGCTTGCTCGGGTGGTGGCGATCACCTGTAACTTTTTGCCGCGCCGCAACGAACTGCAAGATGATCGGCGTTATGGTTCACTGTTGTTGATGGCGCCGATTTCGCCCCACTCGCCACGCCATTGCCCATTTTGGAGTTCCCCTTTCATGCGCCTTCGTCAAATTGTGTTGCTGCTCTTGCTGGCGCTGGCCATCGGTGCCTTTGTCGCGCTGGACCTGGGGCGCTACTTGAGCTTTGAGCAGCTCAAATCCAGCCAAGCCAGTTTTGCCTATCTGCATGCCGAGCAGCCGCTCACGGTGGCGGCGGTGTATTTCCTCGTCTATGTGCTGGCGACCGCGCTGTCCATTCCGGGGGCCGTGATCATCACCTTGGCCGGTGGGGCCATTTTTGGCTTGTGGCAGGGTTTGTTGATCGTGTCGTTTGCGTCCACCGTGGGCGCAACCTTGGCGTTTTTGGCATCGCGCTTTTTGTTGCGCGACTGGGTGGAGGCGCGCTTTGGTCAGCGCCTGGCCGACATCAACACGGGTGTGAACCGCGAGGGCGGTTTTTACCTCTTCACTTTGCGGCTGATCCCGGTCGTGCCTTTCTTCTTGATCAACCTGCTCATGGGCCTCACGCGCATGAAGGTGTGGACGTATTACTGGGTCAGCCAAATCGGCATGCTGGCGGGCACGGCGGTGTATGTGAACGCGGGCACGCAGTTGGCGCAACTCGAATCGCTGCAAGGCATTTTGAGCCCCGCGCTTTTGGGCAGCTTTGTGCTGCTGGGCATCTTCCCGCTGATCGCGCGCCGCATCGTGGCCGCTGTGCAAAAGCGCAAGGTCTATGCCCGTTGGGCCGACCAGCGCCCCAAGACCTTTGACCGCAACCTGATCGTCATCGGCGGTGGCGCGGGCGGATTGGTCAGCGCCTACATCGCCGCAGCCGTCAAAGCCAAGGTCACGCTGATCGAGGCGCACAAGATGGGCGGCGACTGCTTGAACTATGGCTGTGTGCCGAGCAAGGCGCTGATCAAAAGCGCGAAGCTGGCCCACCAAATGCGCCACGCGTCGAACTACGGCCTGAGCGATGCGGCCCCGAGCTTCAGCTTCAAAGCGGTGATGCAGCGTGTGCACAACGTGATCACAGCCATCGAGCCGCACGACAGCATTGAGCGTTACACCGGTTTGGGTGTGGAGGTGCTGCAGGGCTACGGCAGATTGGTGAACCCGTGGACGGTGGAGGTGGCGTTGAACGACGGTACAACCCAACGCTTGACGGCCCGCAGCATCGTGATCGCTGCCGGTGCCCGTTCCTTCGTGCCGCCCCTGCCCGGCTTGGACGACGTGGGCTACGTGACAAGTGACACCCTGTGGGACGAATTCTCTAAGCTCGATGAAGTGCCCAAACGTTTGGTGGTGCTGGGCGGCGGGCCGATTGGCTGCGAGTTGGCGCAAAGCTTTGCACGACTGGGCTCGCATGTTACCCAAGTGGAAATGGGCGCACACATCATGGTGCGCGAAGACGAGGAGGTGAGCGAACTCGCCCAAGCCTCACTGGAGGCTGATGGCGTGCAAGTGCTCACCGGCCACAAGGCGCTGCGCTGCGAGAGGGTTGACGGCGAAAAGACCCTGGTGGTGGAGCACGCCGGTGCAGAACAACGCATCGTGTTTGACCAGCTGCTGTGCGCCGTGGGCCGCGTGGCGCGTTTGCAGGGGTACGGCTTGGAGGACTTGGGCATCCCCACGCACCGCACCGTGGACACCAACGAGTACCTGCAAACCCTCTACCCCAACATCTACGCCGCAGGCGATGTGGCGGGCCCGTTCCAGTTCACCCACACCGCCGCGCACCAAGCTTGGTACGCCGCAGTCAACGCGCTGTTTGGCGAGTGGAAGCTGTTCAAGGCCGATTACTCGGTGATTCCTTGGGCGACTTTCATCGACCCCGAGGTGGCGCGGGTGGGCCTGAACGAGCAAGAGGCGAAAGAGAAGAACATCGCCTATGAAGTCACCAAGTACGGCATCGACGATCTGGACCGAGCCATCGCAGACAGCGAGGCCCACGGTTTTGTGAAGGTGCTCACCGTGCCGGGCAAAGACAAGATTTTGGGCGTGACCATCGTCGGCGCACACGCGGCAGATGTGCTGGCCGAGTTCGTGCTCGCCATGAAACACGGCCTGGGCTTGAACAAGATCTTGGGCACCATCCATACCTACCCCACGATGTCTGAGGCCAACAAATACGCGGCGGGCGAATGGAAGCGCGCACACGCGCCACAGAAGCTGCTGGCTTGGGTCAAAAAGTACCACGATTGGCGGCGTGGATGAAACTGCTTTTGAAGCCCGCCCCTGCGCT
>NZ_JBILQU010000058.1:0-18096 GCF_044373035.1 Limnohabitans sp.
GCCCATGTGAACTTCACTGGGGTTGCCTTGGCGGCGCAAAACGCCGGACTGAATGTGCTGGGTTATGCCAGCCAAGCCTGGTTTTTGCTGAATCTGGGTCTGGCAGATCGCATGGCGGCTTCCAGTTTGGCCGAGCGCAGCCAGGCGCAGCGCCTGGTCAACGAGCACGAAATGGGTGAGCTGTTCAAGGTGGTCGGGTTCGCCACATCGTCTGATTGGGCTGCCCAGGGCTTTGCCCGGGGCGACCGGTCGCACCGCCTGTAAACGGCATCAAGGCAAGCTGATGTTGCGTTGGCTCATCGTGGTGTTTCTGGCCCTGATCATTTTCAGCGGCCTGCAGAAATGGCTGCAAAAACTCGGCTTTGGCCGCCTGCCCGGGGACTTCCGCTTTCGCTTGTTCGGGCGTGAGTTCTTCCTTCCGGTCACCAGCACCTTGCTGCTGAGCTTGTTGGCTGCAGCGATAGCACGGTGGGTATGAGGTCCGGGAGACGCAGAGCTTGAAGGCCTTCCACACGAACGTGTTACAGTGCGACACGCCATTGGCGACTTATGCCCATCTAGCTCCCAGCGAGCCGATAGCGCATCCCGGCAGAGGGATGCCAGTCTTGTCCTCCACTGTGCACATCGCCCGCCATGCTTACCTAAGCTGGGCCCAGACGATTTTTTGCTTCCTTTTTCATGCACCTCTGCACGGTGCTGTGGTTTGGCAGGCCTTGTGGCTTGCTCATGGGGGCGCTTTTTTGGCAGCAGGACATGCCAAGACCCGTGCCGCCGCGCAGCCCTCAACAGGACCAGTCCAGCGGTGCGACCTCCCTTCGTTAAAATACATGACTATTCACTATTGTTCACACCAACCCATCTCCATGGGAAAATTCCGAATTCAACCGTGTTCCAGGGCTTTGCCCAATGGCGCATTTGGCGCGCAAGTGTCCGTGGCCAGTGGCCGTGGCAGCGCCAGCACCGACCGCGTGATGCGGTTTGTGCCCGAATTTGCAACGCCTGACGCCGCCAGCCAATACGCCCTCGATGAAGGCATGTTGTGGGTCGAGCGCCAGACTTCCAAACCGATTTTGCTTTGAGAAAGACGTTTTAAATGGCTAAAGAAGAACTGATTGAACTGATGGGCGTGGTCAACGAGGTGTTGCCCGACACCCGTTTTCGCGTGACGCTGGACAACGGTCACCAATTGATTGCTTATTCTGCGGGCAAGATGCGCAAAAACCACATCCGCATTTTGGCGGGTGACCGCGTGACGCTCGAACTCTCGCCTTATGACCTGAGCAAAGGCCGCATCAGCTTCCGTCACCTGGCTGGCCGCGCACCGATGGCGCCGCGCCGCCCACCGGCTCGTTGATCCTGTCCGTTTGATTTCGTTGACCTGAGTCAACGCACCAGGCCCTTGAATCGCGCAGCATGGCCCTCAAGTGATTTTCGAACACAAGGGAATCCATGACCGTTTCAGCCGACGCCTTGCACATTGTTTGTCCGCACTGCCACACCACCAACCGGGTGCGTGTGGCCGATGTGCACAACGCACCCGATTGCGGACAATGCCACCAAGCTTTGTTTGACGGACACCCGCTGGCGCTGGACGCGACCAGCTTTGACAAGCACATCCACCGCAGCCATGTGCCGGTGCTGGTCGACTTTTGGGCCCCCTGGTGCGGCCCTTGCCGCATGATGGCCCCGGCTTATGAACAGGCTGCTGGCCTTTTGGAGCCCCAAGTGCGGGTGGCCAAGCTCAACACCGAAGACGCACAGGCCATCTCAGCCCTTTTCAATATCCGCAGCATCCCCACTTTGGCGCTGTTTGTTGGCGGCAAGGAAGTGGCTCGGCAAGCGGGTGCTTTTCGCACCGCGCAAGACATCGCCGACTGGACGCGTTCGCATTTGTGAAGTTGGCTTGTGGTGGGACCGGTTTCCGATCGCGAAGCATCTGGGGTGGGCGGATCGCGGTCAGAGACCGCTGCTACAAAGAAGCATCGACCGCTTTGACGCGGGCTTGGGTGATTTGTGCACCGATTTGTGGACCCTGGAGGCCCTGGGCCGCCGCTGCTTGCGCGATGGGCGCGGTCTCGACCGACAAAGCCGCTTGTTGCGCCTGCAGCAGCCGCGCGGCCTGCGGGTAAGCCGCATTTTCAAAGCCCAGTCGCCCTCGCGCATCACACTCACACGCTTGCAACACCCGTGCAAAGCGTTCGGGCTGGCGGATGGCGTCGCAGCGTTCCAACAGGCGCATCAAGGCTTCAGGCCCAAGCTCAGCGCTGCGGTGGATGTTGCCATGTTCACGCGCCACCACTTCAGCCAGTTCTTTGCCCGCGGTCGGCACGCGCAGGCGCTCGCACAGCTTTTGCAAAAACTTCACGCTGCGGCCTTCGTGGCCAATGTGGCGGGGCAATACGTCGGCGGGTGTGGTGCCCTTGCCCAGGTCGTGCATCAGGCAGGCCACGCGCACAGCCACCGGCGTGTTCAGGCGTGCGGCCATGTCCATCACCAGCATCATGTGCACGCCCGTGTCCACCTCGGGGTGGTATTCGGCCCGTTGCGGCACACCCCAAAGGCGGTCCAACTCAGGCAGCAACACGCGCAGGGCACCACATGCGCGCAGCACCTCGAACATCCGTGAGGGCCGTTCGCTCATCAAGCCTTTGGCCAGCTCCTGCCAGACGCGCTCGGGCACCAGGTGGTCCACTTCGCCTTCCTCGACCATCTGGTGCATCAACGCCATGGTTTCATCGGCTACTGAAAAGTCAGCAAAGCGCGCTGCAAAGCGCGCCACGCGCAAGATGCGCACCGGGTCTTCGGCAAAGGCCTCGGTCACATGGCGCAGCACCTTGGTTTCCAGATCACGCTCGCCGCCGTAGGGGTCGACGATCTGATCAGCCCATTCGCTGGGCAGCGCGTGCGCCATTGCCTCGGGCACGGCCATGGCGTTGACGGTGAGGTCGCGCCGGGCCAGGTCTTCTTCAAGCGTGACATCAGGGTCGGCCTGGACCGCAAATCCTTTGTAGCCCCGGGCCGTTTTGCGCTCGGTGCGGGCCAGGGCGTATTCCTCGCGGCTTTTGGGGTGCAAAAACACCGGAAAGTCTTTGCCCACGGGCAAAAAGCCCTGTGCGCTCATGGCTTCGGGCGTGCTGCCCACCACCACCCAGTCGCGGTCGTTGACAGGCAAGCCCATCAGGGCATCGCGCACCGCACCGCCGACGACAAACACTTGCATGGCCATCGCTGGGCTCAGCGAGCCACCCGGAAGGGCTCTTCAAAGTCGATGAAGTCCTGCTCGGCCAGCGCGTCGTCGATCCAGGCTTTCACGCCGGGCAGGGCGCACACGCGGTCCATGTAGGCGGCCACATCGGCCGGCACGGGCAGGGCGTAAGTTTTGATGCGCATGACCACGGGCGCAAAGTAAGCGTCGGCGATGGTGAATGGGCCAAACAGCATGGGGCCACCGTGCGCTGCCAGCAGGCCGCTCCACAAGCTGCAAATGCGGTCCAGGTCGCCACGAACGGCCGCTTTATCGCGCAGGGCCAAAGCGCCGATCTCGGGCAGGTGCGCTTCGATGTTCATCGGGCAAGCGCTGCGCAAGCCCACAAAGCCGCTGTGCATCTCGGCGCAGACACTGCGCGCACGGGCACGGGCGGCGCGGTCTTGCGGCCATAATTTTTTATCCGGGAATTGTTCGGCCACATATTCGGCAATCGCCAGCGTGTCCCAAATGGCCAGTCCGTCGTGCACCAGCACAGGCACCTTGCCCACCGGGTTCACGTCTTTCAGCGCAGCCTTGAAATGCGAGTCGGGCGCAAAGCTGTCAAAGCGCACAAAGAACTCTTGAAAGTCAATGCCTGCCTGGCGCAGCAGCACCCAAGGGCGCATGGACCAAGACGAATAGTTTTTGTTGGCGATGTAAAGCTGGATCATGGTTTTTCCCGAAAATCAGACCCTGCATGTTAACGGCCACAGGCAAGACAAGAGCCCCAATGTGCGTCCAAGTGTTGCGAAGAGCGAAGAGCCAAGTGTCAAAAGGGGTGCAGGGCAGAAAGGACCGATCACCTCAAGGTGTGTGAGGGGCTGCGGCGGGTGACGATTCACGGTACCCCGTCATGAGGAACCCGCCGCAGCCCCTCACACACCCTCAACTGAGACCCCCAACGCTGAAACCACCAACACACAAGCCATGGCAAAGACCACTCAAGAAATCACAGCCCATACAAGGCCAGAATTCAGCGCCCCGCCCCCGCACGCCAGCGGTTCAACTTGCTGCGCGGGCCGCGATGCCCCAAATAGGTCGGCGCCACGCCTGCGGCAGAGGCTGCAGCGATGCCCAAGGCCTGCAAGCCTGGCAACTGGCCCGTGGCCACGTTGTCCACCTTCATCGACGCCAGGTTGTCCCGGCTCATGAGCGGCTCGCCCGGGGCCAACTCCATGGCCGCCGCCTGCAGCCAGCCCACCCACATCGGCAAACCCATGACCGGACGGCCCCGGCCCTGGTTCACACCGGCCCACTGTCCTGCCCGCTTGACCAACTCGCCCAGCGTCAACACATCCGGGCCGCACAACTCGTAAGTCTGGCCAATGGTGTCCGGCTTTTGCAGGCAGACCGCCACAGCACGCGCCACATCGGCCACCCACACGGGCTGAAAGCGTGTGCCACTGCCTGCCAGGGGCATGAAGGGGACCACGCTTTGCAGATCGGCAAACAGGTTGAGGAATTTGTCTTCAGCCCCAAAAATCACGCTGGGCCGCAAAACGGTGAGGTCCAGCCCGGCATTGTGCAAGACCGTCTCGCCCCGCGCCTTGCTGCGCTGGTACATCGAAGGGCCTTGCGGGTTGGCGCCCAAGGCGCTGACGTGCACCAGGCGTTGCACGCCCGCTTTTTTCATGGCGCTGGCGATCTTGCCGGGCAAATCCACATGCACGCTTTCAAAGCGGTCTTCGTTGCCGTGCAGCACGGCCACCAGGTTCACCACCGCGTCGTGGCCGGGCATCAGCCGGGCCAGATCGGCTTCGTTGTGCACCGAGGCTTCAATGACCGTGAGGCCCGGCAGGCTTTGCACGCTGGCAGCATTCACAGCGCGCCGGGTGGGCACGGTGATGTGCCAGCCCAGGCGGGCGAGTTGCTCGCAAACGTGGCGGCCAACAAAGCCGCTGCCGCCCAAGACCAGAACGCGCTGGGTGCTCATGCCGCGCTCAAACCGCCGACGGCCTGGTGCATGGCGTCCATGGCTTGATCGACGATTTGGGTGCGCCATGCGTCGGTGTCGACGTAAAACGCGTCCATCAGGTCTTGTTTGATCTGTTTTTTCAGGGTTTCAGGCGCTTCGGGGTGCAGGTGCAGCCAATGGTCGCCACGCAAGGCACCGATGACCTTGTCGGTCGGTTGGGTGCCGTATTCCATGGCAATGCCGGTGTACTCGGCTTGCGGGCATTCCTGGTAGGCCGACATCCACATCAGGCCGGTGAGGAAGGCTGAGCTGGACGAACCGTCGTAGATGGAGGTGATGCCCTGGCCCCACCAGGCTTTGGCGCGGGTGTAGGCCGCTGCGTCGTCGGCGCAGGCAAAAATGCGCTCGCCCACACCGCTGGGCCCCAGGCCCGTGTGCAGGTCGATCCAGGCCAATTTTTGGCACCGCTGACCGTACTTTTGCAGCACCCGGCGCAGCGTCAGGTTGCTCCAGGTGGGGGCCTGACCACCAAAGAACAGACCGTCCGGAAACTCGTGCTGGCCTTGGGTGACGGCGGCCTGGAAGGCTTTCATGCCGCGCTGGGCGATGTACTGGGCGGTGGCCGCTGCATTGGCGGCATCGGGTGGCCAGACCTCGGGCAGCAGCAAGGGGTGGATTTCCTTGTAGGCCTCGTTGCGGGTGAGGGACTTGGAAAAGTCCTGGAAATTGCGGTTGATGTCCACGTTCTCGTGGGTCACTCGCCGCACATGCGAGAAGCCGTGCGGGTTGAGCGCGTGGATATAAAGCACGGCCACGCCGCTGGCCTTGCACGCGGCGCGCCAAGCGGTGTTTTGCAGGGCGTGGATTTGCACACCCGAGCCGCAGTAGCCCTCCACCCCGTGGCAGGCGCTGCTGATGACCAGCAGCTGCTTCGCATCGGGCGAACCATCGAGCACCACGTCCATGGCCAGCGCCTCGCCGTCCCGGCCCTTCAAGGGGTGGATGTTGGCGTCCACCGTGAGGCCCGCTGCATGGGCGGCGTTCAGGAACTTCTGACGGGCTTCGGCATAGCTTTTGGAAAAGCCGGTTTGGATATCGGTCATGCAGGTTATCTTTTCAAGCGGTTTGTGTCGGATTGGCCAGCCATTGCGTGGCCAGTTCGACCCAGTAGGTACCGCCCAATGGGATCAGGTCGTCGTTGAAGTCATAGCTCGGGTTGTGTAGCGTGCAGGGGCCACCGCCGTGGCCCATCTCGCGGTGCGCGCCGTCGCCGTTGCTGATGAACACGTAGGCGCCGGGCTTGGCCTGCAGCATGTACGAGAAATCTTCTGCACCCATGGTGGGCTCTTGGTGCATCACATGGTCGGCTCCCACAATGCCGCCCATGACTTGGCGGGCAAAGTCGGCTTCAGTGGCGCTGTTGATCGTGGGTGGGTAGTTGCGATGGAACTCAAATTCGCACTGCGCGTCAAAGGCGGTGCAGATCGATTCGGCCACTTGCTTCATGCGCTTTTCGATCAGATCGAGCACTTCGATGCTGAAGGTGCGCACCGTGCCTTGCAACTCGCATGAGTCGGGCACCACGTTGGTGGCTTCGCCCGCGTGGATCATGGTGACCGAGATCACGCCTGCGTCCACCGGCTTTTTGTTGCGGGTGATGATGGTCTGAAAGCCTTGCACCATCTGGCAAGCGATTGGCACCGGGTCGATGCCGTTGTGCGGCAGCGCAGCGTGGCTGCCTTTGCCACGGATGGTGATCTTGAACTCGTTGCTCGAGGCCATGACCGGGCCGGCGCTGACGGCAAAAGTGCCCACCGGGGCGCCGGGCCAGTTGTGCATGCCAAAAACGGCCTGCATGGGGAACTTGTCAAACAAACCGTCCTTGATCATCTCGCGGGCACCGCCGCCGCCTTCTTCGGCGGGTTGGAAGATCAGATACACCGTGCCGTCAAAGTCGCGGTGCTTGGAGAAATGTTTGGCTGCAGCCAGCAGCATGGCGGTGTGGCCGTCGTGGCCGCAGGCGTGCATCTTGCCAGGGTAGCTGCTGGCGTGGGCGAAGGTGTTGAACTCCTGCATGGGCAACGCGTCGATGTCGGCGCGCAGGCCGATGCCACGCCCGCAAGCGCCGCCGTCGCGCCCGTGCACGATGCCGACCACACCGGTGGTGCCCATGCCGCGGTGGATGGGGATGCTCCAGTCCGTCAGTTGCTGCGCCACCACATCGGCCGTGCGTACTTCTTGGAAGCACAGCTCGGGATGGGCGTGGATGTCTTTGCGAATGGCCGCGATGCTGGCCGCGTCGGTGAGGATGGAGTCGATGATTTTCATGGGTACAGTCTAGCCACAGTTGGGTGGGATTGCCAACACCCCCGCGCACATGGGGGACAAACAGGCCGCCTGCCAGGGGTCGGGTTGGGCCACAATCAGACTGAACGATTGCCCTACGCCAGTCTTAACTTTTCACAGAGCCCCATGATTGACGCCCTTTTGCCCTCCCAAACCGTGCGCGGTGCCTGCCCGCACGACTGCCCCGACACCTGCGCACTGCTGACCACGGTGGAAAACGGCCGGGCCACCAAAGTGCAGGGCAACCCGGCGCATGCGCAGACCGATGGCGTGTTGTGCACCAAGGTCTCGCGCTACACCGAGCGCACCTACCACCCCGAGCGCCTGTTGCAGCCCATGAAACGCATCGGACCCAAGGGCTCGGGCCAATTTAAAGCTGTGGGCTGGGACGAGGCTTTGGACGCCATCGCCGCGCGCCTGAAAACCATCGCCGCACGCGACCCGCAGGCGGTGCTGCCGTACAGCTACGCGGGCACCATGGGCTTGGTGCAAAGCGAATCGATTGCGGCGCGCTTTTTCCACCAACTGGGTGCATCACTCTTGGACCGCACGATTTGCGCCTCGGCCGGGGCCGAAGCCTTGACGCAGACCCTGGGCAACAAGGTGGGCATGAAGGTCGAGTTTTATGCCGAATCCAAGCTCATCGTCATTTGGGGCAGCAACTCGATTGGCAGCAACCTGCACTTTTGGCGCAACGCGCAAGAGGCCAAGCGCAACGGCGCGAAGCTGGTCTGCATTGACCCCCGGCGCAGCGAGACGGCCGAAAAATGCCACGAACACATCGCCCTGCGCCCCGGCACCGACGCCGCGCTGGCGCTGGCCCTCATGCACGAGCTGATCATGAATGGCTGGCTCGACCAAGACTATATTGACCGCTACACCCTGGGCTGGGACGCCTTGAAGGCCCGCGCCTTGCAGTGGACGCCCGAGCGCGCAGCCGAAGTCTGTGGTGTGCCGGTTGAACAAATCCGCCAGCTGGCCCGCGACTGGGGCACGACCCAGCCCGCCGCCATCCGCCTGAACTACGGCATGCAGCGCGTGCGCGGGGGCGGCAACGCGGTGCGGGCCATCGCCTGCTTGCCCGCGCTCACCGGCGCTTGGCGGCACCGAGCGGGCGGGGTCTTGCTCAGCAGCTCGGGGCATTTTCCGGTGAAGCGGGCGGCCTTGCAGCGGCCCGATTTGTTGGGCGAGCGGCGTCCGCGCACGATCAACATGAGCACGATTGGAGACGACTTGTTGCGCTCGGCATCGCCCTCGTTTGGCCCGAAGATCGAGGCCTTGGTGGTTTACAACAGCAACCCGGTGGCCGTGGCCCCCGAGTCGGGCAAGGTGGTGCAGGGCTTTGCCCGTGAAGACTTGTTCACCGTGGTGCTGGAGCATTTCCAGACCGACACGGCCGACTACGCCGACTTCATCTTGCCCGCCACCACGCAGCTGGAGCACTGGGACATCCACACCAGTTACGGCCACACCGATGTGCTGCTGAACCGCCCCGCCATTGCGCCCGTGGGCGGTGCACGCACCAACACCGACATCTTCAGGGCGCTGGCAGCACGCATGGGGTTTGATGACCCCTGTTTTGCCCAGAGCGATGAAAGCCTGTGCCGCAGCGCCATTGGCGACGAGAAAGACTTTGAGCAGTTGCTTGAGCATGGCTTTGCTTCGCTGCCCGTGCCCGATGCGCCGTTTGCCCAAGGTGGCTTTCCATCGCCATCGGGAAAGTGCGAGTTTTTTAGCCAGCGCCTGGCCGACCAGGGCCTGGATGGCCTGCCCGACCATCTGCCCAATTACGAAGCGGCTGGCAGCGATGCCCGCTACCCGCTGGCCATGATCTCGCCGCCTGCGCGCAACTTTTTGAATTCCACCTTTGTGAACGTGCAAAGCCTGCGCGACATCGAAGCCGAGCCGGTGCTGGAGATGCACCCGCAAGACGCTGCTGCGCGTGGCGTTGCTGATGGCATGGTCGTCAAAGTGTTCAACGACCGGGGTACTTACCACTGCAAGGCGCGCTTGAACCAGCGTGCGCGACCCGGCGTGGTCAACGGCATGGGCATTTGGTGGCGCAAGCTGGGCCTGAACGGCACCAACGTGAACGAGTTGACCAGCCAGCACCTGACCGACTTGGGCCGTGCGCCCGTGTTTTACGACTGCCTGGTGGAGGTGGCTTCCGATCCCGCTTTCAAACCGACTGTCCATTCTGCGGCCACAGCCAAGGCCTGACGCTTCAAGAAAACCTTTCAAACACCATGCCCGAACTGAACATCGAACGCACACACACCCTGGGACTGGCCGGGGCACGCACCGTGGCCGAGCGCTGGCGCGTACAGGCCCAGCAGGAGTGGGGCATGGTTTGCGAGTCAGCACCCGGCGAATCCGAAGACCGCATGCGCTTTGCGCGCAGTGGTGTGAGCGGTGAATTGGTGGTGACCGATACGCGCTTTGACCTGCAGCTGAAACTGGGTTTTTTGCTGGGCGCTTACAGCGGCAAGATCGAAGAAAAAATTCAGGCCAATCTGGACGAGTTGCTAGGGCCCGTGGCCTGAAGTCTTGCGTTTGGCCCCGTTGTTGTCATACCCGGCTTGACCGGGTATCGATGGCAATCGAAGTCATGGACCCCCGATCGAGTCGGGGGTGACAAAGCGTCTGTGTCGGGGGTGACGAAAAAAAGAGTGCCAGGGATCATGCGCATGAGGGTGCTTGTGGCGCGCCTGTTCAAGGCAAATCTTTGTTGGCCTCGGCAATGGGTGAGGTGCGCGGCCCAACCGAGCCCAATCGGGCTTTCAGTGACTGCGGCTGGCGCGTCAGTATGGCGGCGTAGTTGGTGGTGTTGGACAGCACTTTTTTCACGTAATCACGGGTTTCCAAGAAAGGGATGTTTTCGGCCCAGATGGCCGCTTCGAGCACGGGGCCGTTGCGCCAGTTGCGCGAGCGGCCCGGCCCGGCGTTGTAAGCGGCGGTCGCCAAAGGCATGGAGCCTTCAAAGTCGTCCAGCACCAACTTCAGGTAACCCGTGCCAATGGCCACGTTGACTTCACGGTCGTTGATCTGATCGGGGGTGAAGCCGCTCAGGCCGATTTTTTTGGCAGTCCATTTGGCAGTGGCAGGCATCACCTGCATCAGGCCAGAGGCCCCCACATGCGAGCGGGCGTCCATGACGAAGCGGCTTTCTTGCCGGATCAAACCGTAAACATAAGCCGGGTCGAGCCGGATCTCGCCAGAGCGGCGCACCACGATCTCGCGCAGCGGCATGGGGAAGCGTTGATCAAAGTCAATCACCTCCTTGGTGCGCTCGCTGGTGTTGATGCAGCGGTCCCACACCTGCCGTTGGCAAGCCAAATCGGCCGCGGCCAGCAGCTCGCGGTCGTTCATGCCGCCGGGCGTGTGCAGGTTGGTGCTGTAGTTCCACTCGCGGTTGCCTTCAGGCCGCAGGCCCAAATGGATGGCGTACAAGGCGCGCTGCAGTCCGGGGTTGATGAGGGCCGCAGCTTTTTCTTGCGGGGTCAGCGCCATGGGGCGCTCAGGTGCCGTGATCGGTTGGCCCAGTTCTTCAAGGGCCAGTTGCTCATAAAAGCCCCGCACGCTGGCGATGCTGCGCAGCAGACCTTGGGCTTCCGCTGTGTGGGCGTTGTCCTGGGCCGTGGCGGTCAGGGCGCGGGCTCGCCAATAGACCCAGGTCGGGTCTTTGCGGTGGTCCGCGCTCATGGCCTGTGTGGCGCTCAGTACCTGCGGCCATTGGCCTTGGCGCAAAGCGGCGCGCACTTTCCAGCCCAGCAGGTCATCGTTCAGGTCGCTGTCTTTTTGTACCTTGGCAAAGTGGCTGGTGGCGTTGTCCTGCAGCTTTTGCGCGGCTTGCTTGCCAATGACGGCCCACGTCCAGTTGCGTTCTTCAGCGCTCAGCTGGATCGCCCAGCGACGGCTCAGCAAATCGGCGGCCTCGTCCGGGTCTTTGGCGGCCAGACGGATGAGGGCCAGCACCGCAAGTTCTTTGCGGCTGCGGGTAATCGCCATGATGCGCTTGTTCAGATACTTGGCCGGGTCGGCGTGGATCAGGGCCACTTGTTCGGACAGGCGCGGCGCTTCGATGTCCACCGCTGCTTGTGCTGCGCGGGGGCGGTTGGCGTCCATGGCGATGCGGGCTTTGCGCCACAGGTCCAGCGCCTGAATCTGGCGGCCCGAGTGCAGGTGTTCGGCCACATAAGTGCAGCCGTCGTCGGCCTCACGCAATGAATACCAAACATGCAGGGCTTCTTCGGCCACATCGGCCTTGCTGTTCATGGCCTCGGTGGCCAGGGCGTAGCAGCGCACCTCGCGGTCGTCTCGCATGCGAAAGCGGGGGTATTCGGCGGTGAAGGTGGCCCAATCGCGGCGTTTGCCCAGCTGCTGCAGCCAGTCGTTGCGCAGGCGGTCTTCGTAGTAGCTGCCTGCGTAGATGTTCAAGAAACTGCGGATTTCTGAGGTGGGCGCGGTGTCAAGGCGGGTGCGCATTTCCCAATAAGCGGCCAGGGGCTCCAACACATGGCCGCGGGCTTGGGGCAGCAGGGCTGAGAGCCGTTTGGCATCATTTTTGCGAAAGGCTTGATGCATCTCCAGCAGCACTTCGTCTGCCCGGTTTTTTGCTTGGGCGGGCCAGGCCCACAGGCCTGTCATGGTCATGGCGCTCAGCAGTGTCAAAATGCATCTTAATTTCATGGGTCGATTATGGACAAAGCCGAAGCAAAACGCGCCTTGAGAAAAGCCTTGATTGAAGAAAGGTTGAACCTGCCCGACCGGCTGGCGCGGGCCGAAGCCTTGCAACGCGTCATGCGCATCTGGCTGTTTGACCGCCCCGAAACCGTGATCGGTGCTTACTGGCCCATCAAGGGCGAGTTCGATCCACTGCCGGTGCTGCACCGCTGGAAAGAAGACGGCGAGTTGAACGGCGAGCCGCAGCGCCGCCAAATTGGGCTGCCCGTGGTCAACAAGCAGCACAAAACCCTGACTTTCCACACCTGGTACCCCGGCTGCCCCATGGAAGAGGACGCCTACGGCATTCCCAAGCCCAAGGACACCGAAGTCATCGTGCCCACTTTGTTGTTTGTGCCCTGCGTGGGCTATGGCATCGGCGGCTACCGCCTGGGTTACGGCGGAGGGTTTTACGACCGCACCCTGGCCACCTTGCAGCCCAAACCCTTCACCGTGGGCTTGGGTTACACCCATGGTTTTTTAGAAGATTTGGAGCCCGAAGACCACGACGAGCCGCTGAATGCCATCCTGAACGACAACGGGGTGGTCTGGCCTGTTTGAGCCAGATGCAAAAGAACCATGGCCCGACCCAAATCAGCGACCCACGACATCAAGCGCGACGCGATCCTGGACATCGCCGCGCAATGCTTTGCCCAGCGCAGCTACCCTGCCGCCAGCATGAACGAGATCGCCACCGCTTGTGGCACCTCCAAGGCGCGGCTGTACCACTATTACGACAGCAAAGAAGCCATTTTGTTTGACTTGCTGGACCGCCACACCCAGCGCCTGTTGGCTGTGATCGCGCAAACCGAGGCCGCCGCCCAACGCAAGGACTTGAACGACCGCGCCACGCTGCACGAGTTGGTTCGGGCGTTTTTGCAGGAATATGAAACCTCTGCCACCCGCCATGCTGCTTTGCTCAATGACACCCAGTTTTTGAGCGAAGTGCCCGACTCGGCCTTGGGCTCTGCGCCAGTATCCCCGCGTGAGCTGATCCTGAACCGCCAGCGCGACATCGTGGCTGCCATGACCCGCTTCATGAAGCGTGCTTACCCCGAGCGCCTGACCCCCACCAACCAAACGGCCTTGACCATGATGCTGCTGGGCATGATCAACTGGACCTTCACCTGGCTGCGTCCGGGTGGACCCATCAGCTACGCGGCCTTTGCCGATGAAGTGATTGGCATGCTGGAAAAGGGGCTGGGTTGAGGCCGTTTGACGTCTTCAGCCCTGCTCATCATCAGGTGACTGGAATTGGCTTGGAAACGGGTGGCAAATCGGCACACTTGCGTCTCGCACGGGCGCTCAAATCGCGTCCAACTCCCTGTGCCGTTTCAGGGTGAGCCAGCGTGCGCCAAAGCTTTGTGCCAACTGCTCGACCATGAACACCGAGCGGTGCTGCCCCCCAGTGCAGCCGATGGCTACCGTCACGTAGCTGCGGTGGTCGCGTTCGATGGCTGGAATCCAGTGCATGAGGAACCCCTCGATCTGCATTTGCATCTGCAAGAAAGCTTCGGACTGGCGCAAATAGGCCTGCACCGGCTCGTCCCGTCCCGTCAAAGGGCGTAGCGCGCTCTCGTAATGGGGGTTGGGCAACATGCGCACGTCAAACACATAGTCGGCATCTGTGGGAATGCCGCGTTTGAAGCCAAACGATTCAAACACCAAGGTCAGCTGGGCTGAAGGGGCGCTGA
Organism: Limnohabitans sp.; assembly: GCF_044373035.1. Taxonomy (GTDB): domain Bacteria; phylum Pseudomonadota; class Gammaproteobacteria; order Burkholderiales; family Burkholderiaceae_C; genus Limnohabitans_A. The sequence continues at coordinate 13,925 of NZ_JBILQU010000058.1, forward strand.
CCAAGGTCTTGATGTAGGTTTGAAGCTGTGCCGATCGCAGCAAGCTGGTGTCAATGATGTGTGCACGATCGCGCAAGTCGGCCAGCAATTCACGCTCGAGACCAATGGTTTCAATCAAGGCTTTGTCGCTTTGGGGTTTGTCGCCGCCCGACAAAGGGTGTTTGCGCCGCGATTCAGAATATCGGCGCTGCAGCGTGTCGGAGTTTGCGTCCAGAAAAACCGACTTCACCGTCATGCCCATGTTGCTCAGCAAACCCATTTGCTCAGGCAACAGGTGCAACGAATTGGCGCTGCGCACATCGATGGCAATCGCCAGACGCCGCTCTTGGTGTTGCTCTTCGAGCTTGACGAATGGAATCAGCAACTCAGGCGGCAGGTTGTCCACGCAGTAATAACCCGCGTCTTCCAGGGCGTGCAGCGCCACCGATTTGCCAGAGCCGGACATGCCGGTGATGAGGATGATGTCCATGCTCAGCTTTGTGCGGCTTTGCGGCCTTGGGGTTTCAGCGGGGTATCGCCCAGCATTTCGCGGGCGTGGGCCAGGGTGGTGGCGGACAGCTTTTCGCCGCCCAACATGCGGGCGATTTCGTCCACGCGCTCTTCGCCCTTGACGCCGCGCACCTGGCTGCTGACCTGGCCCTTGGCTGCGGCCTTGATCACCAGCAGGTGGTGGTCTGCGCAGGCGGCCACCTGGGGCAGGTGGGTCACGGCCAGCACTTGCCGGTGTTGGCCGAGTTGTTTCATCAATCGGCCCACGGTTTCGGCCACAGCACCGCCCACCCCGGAGTCCACCTCGTCAAAGATCAAGGTCCCGGCTTCGCCCAGCTCGCTGGTGGTCACCGCAATGGCCAGTGCGATGCGCGAGAGCTCGCCTCCCGAGGCCACTTTGCCCACGGGCCGGGGCGTACTGCCTTCGTGTCCGGCGACCAAAAAGCTGACTTCTTCCAGGCCATGTTGCGCGGGCGCATCCAGGGTTTGCAACTGCACCTCAAAGCGGCCGCCTTGCATGCCCAGTTGCTGCATCGCGCTGCTGACGGCTTGGGCCAATGGTTTAGCGGCTTTTTGGCGTTGATTTGATACGGCTTTGGCTGCTTGCAGGCAAGCTTTGTGGGCAGCTTGTTCGGCTTTTTGCAGGCTGTCCAGGTCGGCGGCGGCATCGAGCTGGGCCAGCTCTTGGCGCCAGGTTTGCAAGCTCAAGGGCAGCTCGTCCGGTATTTTTTTGTAGCGCCGGGCCAGCGACAGCCACAGACCCATGCGCTCGTCCAGTTGGGCCAAGTGCTGTGGGTCCAGGTCGGTTTTCCGCAAATAGCTGTGCAGGCTATGGGCCACGTCTTCGGCTTGGGCCTGCGCAGACGCCAGCACCTCGGCCAAGGCGTTGAATTCGGCCTCATACTGTCCCAAAGATTGAAGGGTTTGGATGGTGCGGGACAGCTGGCGCAACGCGCCGCTTTCGCTGTCGCTCTCACCGCCTTCGAGCAAGTCCGTGCTCTGGTTGGCCCCATCGATCAAGGCTTGCGCGTTCGCCAAACGGCTGTGCTGGGAGCTCAGCTCTTGCCATTCGTCCACTTGCGGGTTCAGTTTTTCCAGTTCGCCGATTTGCCAGGCGAGGCGTTCGCGTTCGTTGGCCAAAGTGCTTTGTGCTTGCAGGGCATCGGCCAGCGTTTGCTGAGCCTGGCGCCAGGCCTGCCAAGCGGCTTTGAGCGGGCGCGTGTCGGTGCCCGCATAGGCATCGAGCAAGCCTCGCACCGCGTCAGGTCGTGTCAGGCTTTGCCAAGCATGCTGGCCATGGATGTCCAGCAACTGCTCACCCAGCTCGCGCAGTTGCGTGGCGGTGGCGGGGCTGCCGTTGACCCAGGCGCGGCTTTTGCCGCTGCTGTCCACCGTGCGGCGCAGCAGTAAATTGGCGCTGGCCTCAAACCCGGCTTCTTCGAGCCATGCCTGAATGCGGCTTGTGGGCTCAAACTCGGCACACACCTCGCAGCGGCTGGCACCTTCACGCACCACGCTGGCTTCGGCGCGGGCACCCAAGGCCAGTTGCAGGGCGTCGATCAGGATGGATTTGCCCGCACCGGTCTCGCCGGTCAATACGCTAAAGCCTGAGCTCAGGTCCAGCGCCAGTTCGTGCACGATCACAAAGTCGCGCAGGGTGATGTGCGTCAATGCCATGGTTCAATCGCCCCCGTTCCAGTGCATTTTTTTGCGCAAGGTGTCGAAATAATTCCAGCCTGCCGGGTGTAAAAAGCGCACTTTGTGCTCTGAACGATTGACCACGATCCGATCACCCAAAATCAAATCTGCCAGCGATTGCATGTCAAAGTTGGCGCTGACATAACGCCCCGCCACGATCTCGATGCTGATTTCGCAGGACTCGGGCAGCACGATGGGGCGGTTCGACAAGGTGTGCGGTGCAATGGGGGCCATGACCCAGCCGCCCATGGCCGGGTGCATCAAGGGACCACCGACCGAGAGTGAATAAGCAGTGGAGCCCGTGGGCGTGGCGATGATCAGGCCGTCGGCCCGTTGGTTGGACACAAACCGCCCGTCAACCTCGATCCGCAACTCGACCATGCCCGAGGTACCGCCCCGGTTGACCACCACATCGTTCATGGCCAGCGCGCTGAACACGCTGCGCTGGTCGCGCATGACGTGGGCTTGCAGCAAGCTGCGGTCTTCGGTTTGGTAATGGCCCTGCAGCATGGGCAGCAACACAGTCTGGTAGCTTTGCAGGGGAATGTCAGTAATGAAGCCCAGCCGCCCTTGGTTGATGCCCATCAGCGGCAGGCCATGGCGGGCCATTTGGCGGCCTATGCCGAGCATGGTGCCATCGCCGCCAATCACCAGGCCCAGATCGCACTGCGCGCCGATCTCGGCCATCTCCAGCACAGGGTATTGGTTCAAACCCGTGTGTGAAGCGGTTTCCCGGTCCAGCACCACGTCGCAGCCTTGTCGCGTCAAGAACTGGGCCACGTCGTCCAGAGCGCGGCGTGAACTCTCCAGCGCCCCGCCATGCGCGGTGGTGTGGTATTTACCAAAGAGTGCAACGTGACGGAACTTGGAGCTCATTCGCAAATTACATCATTAAAATGACCACATGCTAGATGATCGTGCCAAGTTATTGCTCAAAGCCCTGGTGGAACGCTACATTGCGGACGGCCAGCCTGTGGGCTCGCGCACGCTCTCCAAAGCCTCGGGCCTGGATTTGTCACCCGCCACCATCCGCAACGTGATGTCCGACCTGGAAGAGTTGGGCCTGATCGCCAGCCCCCACACCTCGGCCGGACGCATCCCCACCAGCCGGGGCTACCGTCTGTTTGTGGACACCATGCTCACGGTGCAGCGCGATGGCCTGGACACCCCGGCGCTCACGCCTGACCAGCCGCAAAAAGTGATTGCCAGTGCGGCCCACTTGCTGTCCAGCCTGTCGCATTTTGTGGGTGTGGTCATGACGCCGCGCAAGCCGTCGGTGTTCCGGCACATCGAGTTTTTGCGATTGTCCGAGCGGCGTTTGTTGGTCATCATCGTCTCGCCCGAAGGTGATGTACAAAACCGTATTTTGTTCACCGAGACCGATTACTCGCAAAGCCAGCTGATCGAAACTTCGAATTTTTTGAACACCCATTACGCAGGCATGGCCATCGAGCAGGTGCGCAGCCGGGTCCAGCAAGAGCTGGTCAGCCTGCAAAGCGAAATTGCCACGCTCATGCAAGCGGCCGTTCAGGTCAGTACCGAAGCACTGGCCGATGACCAAAACGAGGTGGTGATCGCGGGCGAGCGCAATTTGTTGTCGGTCAGCGATTTTTCCAGCGACATGGGCCATTTGCGCCGGGCGTTTGATCTTTTTGAGCAAAAAACCCAGCTCATGCGTTTGCTGGACGTGTCCAGCCAGGCCGAAGGCGTGCGCATTTACATTGGCGGCGAAAGCCAGATCGTGCCCATGCAGGAACTGTCGGTGGTCAGCTCGCCCTACGAGGTCGACGGCCAGATTGTGGGCACCTTGGGCGTGATCGGCCCGACCCGCATGCCCTATGACCGCATGATCCAGATCGTCAACATCACCTCGCGCTTGGTCAGCAACGCGCTGAGCCAGTCCAAATAGGCCGCTGCCGCCCACTACAATCACAGCTTCGGTGGGGGCGTTAGCTCAGTTGGTTAGAGCAGAGGACTCATAATCC
>NZ_JBILQU010000161.1:0-4090 GCF_044373035.1 Limnohabitans sp.
CGGGCTTGCTCGATGCCGTGCTTGAAGCTGCTGCCAGCAAACCCCTGTTTGGCGTGTGCGTCGGCATGCAAATGCTGCTGGACCACAGCGACGAAGGCCACACGCCGGGCCTGGGCTTGATCCCCGGCCGCGTGGTCAAGTTCGAGCTGGCGGGGCAAACTCAGCCCGATGGCACCCGTTACAAAGTGCCGCAGATGGGCTGGAACCAAGTTTGGCAAGCCACGCCTGCCCACCCGCTGTGGCAAGGCATTGACGACGGCAGCTGGTATTATTTTGTGCACAGCTTCTACACCAAGGTGTCCGACCCGGCGCACGGTGCAGCCGAAACCGATTACGGCGGCCGCTTTGCCTGCGCCATTGCCCGTGACAATATTTTTGCCACCCAGTTTCACCCCGAAAAAAGCGCGGCCCAGGGCCTGGCCTTGTTCCGCAATTTCCTCCACTGGCAGCCTTGAGAAGTTTTCACTGCCGCTTCTTTTTCTCTACTGGTTGTTAACTCGCCATGATTCTGATCCCCGCCATTGACCTCAAAGACGGCCACTGCGTTCGCCTCAAACAGGGCGATATGGACCAAGCCACGACCTTTGGGGAAGACCCTGCCGCCATGGCCCGCACCTGGCTCGAAAAAGGCGCACGCCGCTTGCACCTGGTGGATCTGAACGGCGCCTTCGCCGGCAAGCCGCAAAACTTTGGCGCCATCAAGTCCATCCTCAAGGCTGTGGGCGACGACATCCCGGTGCAGCTGGGTGGCGGCATCCGCGATCTGGACACGATCGAAAAATACATCGACAGCGGTCTGCGCTACGTCATCATTGGCACCGCAGCCGTCAAGAACCCCGGCTTCTTGAAAGACGCCTGCACCGCCTTTGGCGGCCACATCATCGTCGGTCTAGACGCCAAAGACGGCAAAGTCGCCACCGACGGCTGGAGCAAGCTCACCGGCCACGAAGTGGTGGACCTGGCCAAGAAGTTCGAAGACTGGGGTGTCGAGTCCATCATCTACACCGACATTGGCCGCGACGGCATGCTGAGCGGCATCAACATCGACGCCACCGTCAAGCTGGCGCAAGCGCTGACCATCCCCGTGATCGCCTCGGGCGGCCTGTCCAACATGGCCGACATCGAGCAGCTGTGCGCAGTGGAGGACGAAGGCGTTGAAGGCGTGATCTGTGGCCGTGCGGTGTATTCTGGCGACCTCGACTTCGCGCTGGCGCAGCAACGCGCCGACGAACTCAACGGTTGAACCCCATGACTGCGCAGGCCACGGGCCGCGAGACCACCTTCTCGGGCCTGCCCGCCGTCGAGCTGGCCTTGCCCCAGGGGGACACGCTGCGGGTCACGCTGCACGGCGCGCAGGTGCTGTCTTGGGTGTCGGGCGGCCAAGAGCGCCTGTACCTCAGCCCCCAAAGCACCATGGACGGGCAAGCCGCCATCCGCGGTGGCGTGCCGGTGTGCTTTCCGCAGTTCAACCAACGCGGCCCGCACGCTGACAGCCTGCCCAAACACGGTTTTGCGCGCAACCTGCCTTGGCAGGCCGATGCGCCCGAACTGGGTGCCGAGCATGCCCGCCTCACGCTGCGCCTGAAGGGCAACGCCCAAACACGCGCCTGGTGGCCTCAAGCCTTTGCCTTGGCGCTGCACATCGACCTGAGCCCGGGTGCCTTGCAACTGACGCTGGACGTGCACAACACTGACGATCAGCCGCTGGCGTTTTCTGGCGCACTGCACACCTATTTGGCCGTGCCCGACGTGACGCAGGCCACGCTTCAGGGTCTGGGCGGTCTGCCCGAATGGGATTCACTCACCGACACCCATGCGCCTGCTGCCGACACGATCCGTTTTGCCTCCGAGTTTGACCGCGTGTACGAAGCCGGGCCACAGCCCATGACGCTGAACGATACCCTGCACATCAGCCAAAGCGCCAGCTGGGCCCACACCGTGGTCTGGAACCCCGCACAAGCCCTGTGCCAAGGCCTGGCCGACATGCCCGAAGACGGTTGGCGGCACATGCTCTGCGTCGAAGCTGCTCAAGTGTTTGACCCCATCCACTTGCCCGCAGGCGAGCGCTGGGAAGGCTGGCAGCAGCTGACCGTGACAACCCCTTGATTTGAAAAGAGCCCCCACATGCTGGCCAAACGCATCATTCCCTGCCTTGACGTGACCGGTGGTCGTGTGGTCAAGGGCGTCAACTTTGTCGAACTGCGCGACGCCGGCGACCCGGTTGAAATCGCCGCACGCTACAACGAGCAGGGCGCCGACGAACTCACCTTCCTCGACATCACCGCCACCAGCGACGGCCGCGACGTGATCCTGCACATCATCGAAGCCGTGGCCAGCCAGGTCTTCATTCCGCTCACCGTGGGCGGTGGCGTGCGCACGGTGGAAGACGTGCGCCGATTGCTCAACGCGGGTGCTGACAAAACCAGCTTCAACTCGGCGGCCATTGCCAACCCGCAAGTCATCCGCGAGGCGTCTGCCAAATATGGCGCGCAGTGCATCGTGGTCGCCATCGACGCCAAGCGCCGCAGCGCAGAGGACGAACAGCGCATCGGCACGAATGGTCTGCCCATAGGCCCCGGCTGGGACGTTTACAGCCACGGCGGCCGCAAAAACGTGGGCCTGGACGCGGTGGCCTGGGCCCAGCAAATGGCCGCCTACGGCGCAGGCGAAATTTTGCTGACCAGCATGGACCGCGACGGCACCAAAAGCGGTTTTGACCTGCAACTCACCCGCGCCGTGAGCGACGCCGTGAGCGTGCCCGTGATCGCGTCTGGCGGCGTGGGCAACCTTGACCACCTGGCCGATGGCGTGAGCATCGGCGGGGCGGATGCGGTGCTGGCGGCGAGCATCTTTCACTATGGTGAATACACGGTGGGGCAAGCCAAAGCGCGCATGCGGGAGCGGGGCATTGCGGTGCGGATTTGACGCGTTGACGAATCGGCCTAGACGCTGAGCAAAGCATCCAAAGGGCTGGCTGTGCCACCCGTGGCCACCTTCAGCACATGGGTGTAAATCATCGTTGTCGAGACGTCAGAATGACCCAGCAACTCTTGCACCGTACGAATGTCGGTGCCCGACTGCAGCAAATGCGTGGCAAACGAGTGGCGCAGCGTGTGAACGGATACGGGTTTGACAATGCCCGCAGCCGCCACGGCCTTTTTTAAGGCGCGTTGCAAGCGCTCTTCATACAAGTGGTGGCGGCGCTCCACGCCACTGCGAGGGTCAACCGACAGCGTCGGCGAAGGAAACATCCAAAACCAGCCCCATGTATCACCCACCTTGGGGTATTTGCTAGCCAAAGCGTGGGGCACCTCCACACCACCCCGTTGCACCTGCCGGTCCGCCTCCCATTGCGCCCGAGCCGCCAACAGTTGCAAACGCAAGGCCGGTGCCAGCGAGCGGGGCAGCATCACCACGCGGTCTTTGGACCCTTTGGCCTCGCGCACGATGATGGCCTGACGCTCAAAATCCACGTCTTTTATCCGCAAGCGCATGCCCTCCATCAGCCGCATGCCCGTGCCATACAGCAGCCGAGCCAGCAGCGCAGTCACTCCGTCCATCTGTGCCAAAAGACCAGCCACTTCGTCTTTGGTCAGCACCGACGGAATGCGCTTGGTCTGCTGAGGTCGACCAATGTTGTTGAGCCAAGGTAAATCAATGCCCAGCACCTCCCGGTACAAAAACAGCAGAGCACTGAGCGCTTGGTTGTGAGTGGAGGCCGATACCTTGCGCTCATTGGCCAGCATGGACAAAAAAGCTTCGACATCGGCCACAACCAACTCGCGCGGGTGACGCATGCCGCCTGACTGCGTAGCGCTCCAGCGAATAAAAAAACGAATCCAATAGAGATAAGCTTTCTCGGTTTTGAGGCTATAATGCATATACCTAACCCGCTCGCGCACCTGATCAAGCAAGCGGGTGGACTGCAAGGAAGGAGCACCGGGTTTCATGGCAAATTTATACCTGTACAAAACCACAGTATATGAACCTGTAAGCCAAGGCGCAAGCGGCTTGCAGCCAATTTCTCTGAAAGATGTATCGACACGGCCCGGATGTATCAACCGTGTTTTGCGGTCTACATTACGTTAGG
>NZ_JBILQU010000162.1:0-4083 GCF_044373035.1 Limnohabitans sp.
GAACAACAGCCACATTGATCGATAAGATGTCGCAATGACCATGAATCAGCCTGTTGTCGTTATCGAAGAAGTGATTGGTCGTGCCCATCAAGGCGCAACCGAGCCGTTCATTTGTCGTGGCGAAGATGGCCTGATTTATTACGTCAAAGGCATTGGTGCTAACCGCCGCAGTCAGGTGGCTGAGTGGGTGTGTGCCCAGTTAGCGACGGCGTTTGGCTTGCCCATTGCGGATTACGCCTTGGCCGATGTGCCCCAAGCATTGATCGATGCCAAGGTACGTGCAGATATTCGTGAGTTGGGTGCCGGCTTGAGTTTTGCATCTTGCCAATTGCCGCATGCGCAAGAGTTCAGCATCAGCATGTCGGATAGGGTCTTCGACGATTTGGCCATGGATGTTTTGGTGTTTGACTGGTGGGTTCGCAACGACGATCGCAAGCTCACCCCTCTGGGCGGCAACGTCAATCTCTTGTGGGAAGTGCGTGCGAACGAATTGAAGGTCATTGACCACAATCTTGCTTTTGATCGGGATTTCAAGCCAGATGACTTCTTGGCTGGGCATGTGTTCCGTGACCATTGGAACCGGGTGTTTGGTGACCTGGATCTGAGACAACACTATATGAGCCGAATAGAGGGATGCCTCCAGAACTTGTCTGGGCTGCGTGATAGCATTCCAGATTCCTGGTGGTGGCTGGACGAGGGTGTCCTAGCCGATGTCACTTGGGATGAGATTGAAGTTGTTTTGCTCCGCGCCCGCCAACCTCAATTCTGGGACTGCCAATGACCAAGTTTGCTTGCCAATACGCTTTGCTGCGTTTCCGCCCGTTTGCGGAGACGGGTGAGTTTGCGAACGTCGGTATTGTTTTGCTGGCACCCGAAGCCCGCTTTTTTGGGTTCAGACTGTTGACTCGTTACGGCCGGATTACCCAGTTTTTCAAAGAACTAGATAAAAAGGTTTACATCAACGGTCGGGGGTTGTTCAAAGAAGAGTTGGAGCGCTTTGCAGCCCAGTTACGCAAACTGGCGTTGGATGGTCGCAAGACCGTACCCGATGTGCGCTTGGCCGTTGATCTGTTTGCCGAGTTGGTGCGTCATCGCGAGGCGATTCTTCAGTTTGATGAGCGCCGAGTTGTTCTGGCAGATGACCCCAAGGCCAAACTTAATGCGCTTTATGACTATTACGTTGAGCGCAATTTTGTTACCAAAGAGTATCAAGAGCGTTTACTCGAAGGCAGCATCCGCAAGCTGCTCATTCGTGCCAAGGTGGCTGATAACTACCGTCCAGAAAAACTGGGCGATGCAGACTTTGCCGTGAACTTTCCTTTTGTTCGCATGGCCGAAGGACACGCAGATCGGGTCATCAAGCCTTTGTATTTGGCTCAGAACGACACCACTAAAATCATCACCCACGGAGGCCAATGGGTCGATAAGATTCGCCGCTTGCGCAAGCGCCAGGCGCTGCCAGAACGTGTCCTTTTTCCGGTAACTGCCCCGTTGTTGAATACGCGTGCTTACCTCGCGTTTGAAGAAATCCGCGAAGACTTGGCCGCAGCGCATGTGGAAATTGTGCCTGCTGCCAGCGATCAGCAAATTTTGGAATTTGCGCAAGCACACTGAAAAAATCTCGATGTTGTCAGGGTTGCTTTGTTATATGAAACGACAAATAACAACCATAGAAAAGAGATATTCTCTATACAAATCAAAGGGTTAGGGATCTGGTTGTTATCTTTTGCCATGTTGGTCATGGCCTTCGGTGTGACGATCTGGCAACTTAGTTGAGCGCGTAAAATAAAGCCTTCCCAAGGAGCGTTGCAGCCCGCCGCCGTTAAGGTGCAGCAGGTCAGGCTTGGGGCCGTTCAATGTCTGAATGATTTTGCACAACGACGCTCACCTTCAATTCCAAGGTGAGCCCGTGTCCGTTGTCGCGTCTGAAATCGTGTCTGTTCCCCCCATGAAGTTGTCCGGTCTGGAGCCTGTCTCCATCGGCACCGGGTCGCTGTTCGTCAACGTGGGCGAACGCACCAACGTGACCGGCTCCAAGGCCTTTGCCCGCATGATCCTGAACGGCCAGTACGAGCAGGCCTTGGCCGTGGCGCGTCAGCAGGTCGAAAACGGCGCACAGGTCATTGATGTGAACATGGACGAAGCCATGCTCGACAGCCAAGCGGCCATGGTGCGCTTCTTGAACCTGATGGCCGGAGAGCCCGACATCGCCCGCGTGCCGGTGATGGTGGACTCCAGCAAATGGTCGGTGATCGAAGCCGGTCTGCGCTGCATCCAGGGCAAGGGCATTGTCAATTCCATCAGCATGAAAGAAGGCTTGGACGAGTTCAAACGCCAAGCCAAGTTGGTCAAGCGCTACGGCGCCGCTGCGGTGGTGATGGCGTTTGACGAAAAAGGCCAAGCCGACACCTACGCACGCAAGGTCGAGATTTGCGAGCGCGCTTACCGCGTGTTGGTGGACGAGGTGGGCTTCCCGCCGGAAGACATCATTTTTGACCCCAATATTTTTGCCATCGCCACTGGCATCGAAGAGCACGACAACTACGCGGTGGACTTCATCAACGCCACGCGCTGGATCAAGCAGAACCTGCCCGGTGCCAAGGTCTCGGGCGGCGTGTCCAACGTGAGTTTTTCATTCCGGGGCAACGACCCGGTGCGCGAGGCGATCCACACCGTGTTTCTGTACCACGCCATCAAGGCCGGCATGGACATGGGCATCGTCAACGCCGGCATGATGGGAGTGTACGACGACCTGGAGCCCACACTGCGCGAGCGGGTCGAAGACGTGGTGCTGAACCGCGTGCCCCAATACAAAGAAGGCGAAGCGCGCTTGACCCCAGGCGAGCGCCTGATCGAAGTGGCCGAAACCGCCAAGGGCGCGGCCAAAGACGACAGCCAAAAGCTGGCTTGGCGCGGCACGCCCGATGCGCCTGTGCGCGTGGCGCAGCGCCTGAGCCATTCTCTGGTGCACGGCATCACCGACTTTATCAGCGACGACACCGAAGAGGCCTACCAAGAGATTCTGGCCAAGGGCGGACGCCCGCTGCATGTGATCGAAGGCCCCTTGATGGACGGCATGAACGTGGTGGGCGATTTGTTTGGCCAGGGCAAGATGTTCTTGCCGCAGGTGGTCAAGAGTGCCCGCGTGATGAAGCAGGCCGTGGCGCATTTGCTGCCCTACATCGAGGCCGAAAAACTCGCACAAGAAGCGGCGGGCCAAGACGTCAAAGCCAAGGGCAAGATCGTGATCGCCACCGTCAAGGGCGATGTGCACGACATCGGCAAAAACATCGTGACGGTGGTTTTGCAGTGCAACAACTTTGAGGTGGTCAACATGGGCGTGATGGTGCCCTGCCACGAAATTTTGGCCAAGGCCAAAGCAGAGAACGCCGACATCATTGGCCTGTCGGGCCTGATCACACCCAGCTTGGAAGAGATGCAGTACGTGGCCGCCGAGATGGAAAAAGACGCTTATTTCCGTGACCGCCAAATGCCGCTGTTGATTGGCGGGGCGACCTGCAGCCGCGTGCACACCGCCGTCAAAATTTCGCCCCACTACAGCGGCCCGGTGGTCTATGTGCCCGACGCTTCGCGCAGTGTGGGTGTTGCGCAAGGCTTGTTGTCTGAGCAAGCCGCCAAGTTCATCGCCGACTTGAACAACGATTATGACAAGGTGCGCGAGCAGCACGCCAACAAAAAACAAACCCCCATGTGGACGCTGGCGCAGGCCCGCGCCAACAAGACGCCGATGGACTGGTCTCAGGGCGTGCCCACTCCCCCGAAGTTCATTGGCCGGCGCGTGTTCAAAAACTTCGACCTGGCCGAGATCGCGCAATACATCGACTGGGGCCCCTTCTTCCAGACCTGGGATTTGGCCGGACCTTTCCCCGCCATCCTGGATGATGAGATCGTAGGCGAGCAGGCGCGCAAGGTGTATGCCGACGGCCAGGCCATGCTCCAAAAAATCATCGACGGCCGCTGGGTCACGGCCAATGCGGTGATGGGTCTGTACCCCGCCAACACGGTGAACGACGACGACATTGCGCTGTATACCGACGCCTCGCGCAGCCAGGTCGCCATGAC
>NZ_JBILQU010000163.1:0-4069 GCF_044373035.1 Limnohabitans sp.
GCGTTGACGGTCTTGATGGACATCATCGGACCTTCGAAGGTCGACATGCCGTAAAAGGAAAGTGACACGATCAAAAAGCGCAGGATCGGATCGTCACGCAGTTTGTGCCAAGCGCCCGACAAGGTCATGATGCCGTTGATCATGCCGCCCCAACTTGGCGCCAACAAGATCAAAGAAAAGACCATGCCAATCGACTGTGTCCAGTCGGGCAAGGCGGTGTAGTGCAGGTGGTGAGGACCGGCCCACATGTAGGTGAAGATCAGGGCCCAGAAGTGCACAATCGACAAGCGGTACGAGTAAACAGGGCGCTCGGCCTGTTTGGGAATGAAGTAATACATCATGCCCAGGAAGCCCGCCGTGAGGAAGAAGCCCACCGCGTTGTGGCCATACCACCACTGAACCATGGCGTCTTGCACACCCGCATAGGCCGAGTAGGACTTCATCATGCCCACGGGCAAGGCCGCAGCGTTGACGATGTGCAGCAAGGCCACCGCGATGATGAAGGCGGCGAAGAACCAGTTGGCCACATATATGTGCCGCACCTTGCGGGTGCCCACAGTGCCAAAGAACACCACGGCAAAGGCCACCCAAACCAGCGCGATCAAGATGTCGATGGGCCATTCGAGTTCGGCGTATTCCTTGCCTTGGGTAAAGCCCAGAGGCAGGGAAATGGCGGCCAGCACAATGACCATTTGCCAACCCCAAAAAGTGAAAGCGGCCAGCTTGTCGCTGAACAAACGCACGTTGCAGGTGCGCTGCACGACGTAATAAGCGGCAGCGAACAAACCGCAACCCCCGAACGCAAAAATCACCGCGTTGGTGTGCAAGGGGCGCAAGCGGCCATAGCTGAGCCAGGAAATGCCGAAGTTGAGCTCCGGCCAAGTCAGCTGGGCTGCGATGATCACACCCACCAGCATGCCCACCACACCCCAGACCACCGTCATGATGGCGAATTGCCGTACAACTTTGTCGTTGTAAGACGTCGCCTGCATATTGGCAAATTTCATTTTCACCTCTTGTTTTTAAACCTTCAAACCGAGTGTGCACGGACGCACATTGCAAGGACTTGATCAAAATCAATCGTCACGCAAAATTCGTTCACCTTCGGCCTCGATGTCTTCAAATTGACCTCGGTCAATTGCCCACCATAGCCCCGCCAGGATGAAAAACACCAAGGCCACAGACAAGGGAATCAGCAAATAAAGAATGTCCATGCTGTTTTCTCAAACGGGTTGAAGGACCAGCGCCTGCTGCTCAAGCGACTCGGGCAAAGCCTGCGCCAGGCGCAAAGCATTGAGCACTACCAGCAAAGAGCTGAGCGCCATGCCCAAGCCCGCGGCCCATGCGGGTAGCCAGCCCATCAGGGCCAGCGGCACACAAGCGGCGTTGTAGGCCGCAGCCCACCACAGGTTTTGCCGCACGATGCGCATCGTCTGGCGGCTGCGTTGTACCGTGCTGACCAGCACCTGCAGCTGCCCACCCATCAAGACAAAATCGGATTTCGACTGCGCCAGCGGCACAGCCTGGCCCAGCGCAAAGGACACATCGGCCCCTGCGAGCACCGGCCCGTCGTTCAGGCCATCGCCCACCATGGCCACTTTGTGCCCTTGGGCCTGCAGGGCTTGCAGCGCTTGCAATTTGTGCTGAGGGCCGCAGCCGCCTTGCGCATCGGCAATGCCCACGGCCAAGGCCACCTGGGCCACAGCGCTTTGGCCATCGCCAGAGAGCACCTTCAGGCTCAAACCCATTTGTGCCAAGGCACGCACCACACCCGCCGCTTCGGGGCGCACTTGCTCGGCCAATTCAAAACTCGCCAACCAGCCTGATGCATCGGCCAGGCTGACCTGCAGATGGTGCCCGGCGCGTGTGGGTGCAGCGCAAAAAGCGGCCGAGCCCAAACGCAAGGCTTGGGGCTCTTGGCCTGACTGCGTCAAAACGCCTTGCACGCCCTGCCCTGCCAGCTCGCTCACGTCGTGCGCGGCCAGTGCTTCAAGCGCGTCCAAACGCCCGGCGGCTTCGGCGCAACGCCGGGCTTCGGACCACAGGGCGCGCGAGACCGGGTGCAAGGAATGGCGCGCCAGGCTGCCTGCCCAGTCCAGTGCCTGCGCCTCCCTCACGCCGTCGCGGGTGTGGACGCGGACCACTTCAAACGCATCGCGTGTCAAAGTGCCGGTCTTGTCAAAAATCACCGTGTCAATTTGTGACAGGTTTTGCAGAGCGCTCAGGCGTCGCACCAGCACGCCGCTGCGCGCCAAGGCCCCGGCCGTGGCCAACATGGCCGCAGGCGTGGCCAGCGACAAAGCGCAAGGACAGGTCACGATCAGCACGGCGACCGCCAACATCACCGCGTGTGCGGGATCGGTCGGCCACCAATAAATGGCCGAGGTCAACGAGGCCAACATCACCGCCACCAAGAAGGGTTTGGCCCAGCGGTCCACCCACAGGGCCATGGCGGGTTTAGAGACCGAGGCACTTTCCATCAGTGCCACGATTTGCGCGTAACGGGTGGCCGCGCCGATGTGCTCGATCTGCACCTGCAGCGTGCCGCTCAGGTTATAACTGCCCGCAATGACGCGATCGTCCACGCAGCGAGCCAGCGGCAGTGATTCGCCGGTCAACAAAGCTTCATCCACCTGGGTTTGGCCCACCAACACCAGGCCATCGCCCGCAAAAGCCTCACCGGGTAAGACCTCGATCACATCACCGACTTGCAAGCGGCGAATGGACATGAGCGCCCAGGTGCCATCGGTCTGGCGCTTGCGCACGCTGTCGGGCAAGCGGTTGAGCACCGCCTCCAGCGCCCCGGCCGTGCGGTCGCGCATGCGCAGCTCCAGCCAGCGACCCGTGAGCAAAAAGAACACAAACATGGTGAACGAGTCAAAAAAGACTTCGGCCCCGAACGGCCCTTGGGGCTCGAAGGTGCCCAGCGTGCTGACCACAAAGGTCACCACCATGCCCAAGGCCACGGGCAAATCCATGCTGATCTGGCGTTCGCGCAGGTCGCGCCAGGCGTTGCTTAAGAATGGCGTGCATGAGAAAAACATCACCGGCAAGGACAACACCCACGACGCCCAGCGCAGCAAATGCAGGGCTTCGTCCGAAATGTCACCCGGCTGCGCGAGGTACGTCGGCGTGGCGTACATCATGACCTGCATCATGCAAAGCGCCGCCACCGCCCAGCGCCAAACCATGCGCCGGGCCTCTTCTCGCCTGCGCGCATGGGCGTGGGCATCGTTGGCGGGCAAGGCTTTGTAGCCATGGCGCTCGACCGAGCGCATCCACTCGGAGGGGCGAGTCAGCTTGGGTGACCAGACGATCTGGCCCCGATGGCTGGCACCGCTGATCTGCACCGACTGCACGCCCGGCACGGCCCGCAAAGCATCTTCTAAAGTAATGGCGCAGGCCGCGCAATGCATGCCCTCGAAAACCACGCTGGAGCGCCAGCAGCCCGACTCGGTTTTTTCGGGCAAGCTGAACGCTGCCCACTCCTCGGGCGCATCGAGCAGTTCCAGCCGCTGCTGCGGGGTGTCGCGATGGGCCTGCGCCAGCTCAGGTGCAGCCGATTCCAACGCTTGAGGAGAAGCGGGTAACTGGCCTGGCAAAACATTGACTTGGGTCATGTTTCGAAGATACGACAGCCGCCCCGAACAAAGCTTGATGTACATCAAGCGCTGCCATTTGCCGTGCTTTTAAGCTGTGTTCTTGTCTTTTTTCAACAGGAGTACCTCATGTACAAACGCATCCTTGTGGCCACCGACGGTTCCACCTTGTCCAAAAAAGCCGTGACCAGCGCCATCGAATTGGCAGTCACCTGTGGCGCAGAACTGTTCGCCATCAAGGTGGTGCCGCGCTACCCAAAGGCGTACTTTGAAGGCAGCATCCCCCTGTCCAGTGATGAGATCTCGCGCGTGGAAAGCCAGTGGACCGAAGCCGCTCAAATCCAATTGGCCGCGGTCGAAAAAAGCGCCAAGGCCAAAGCCGTCAGCACCAAAGCCATCACCGTCAAATCGGACGTCGTTTCAGACGCCATCATTGCAGCGGCCAAAAAACACAAAGCCGACCTGATCGT
>NZ_JBILQU010000114.1:0-8478 GCF_044373035.1 Limnohabitans sp.
GCGCCCACCCGTTTCGTGATGGTGGTGGGCAAAGCTTTTACCGAATACGCGCCGGTGATGGCCTTGGTCTTGCTCGCGCTGTTCTGGCTGGTGCGCCGCTGGATGCAATCGCCCGGCGGACAACAGTGGACGCAAGCCAAAGCCCTGCAAACCCCCTTGCTGGGCAAACTCGTCCTCAAATACAACCTGACCTTGTTCACCCGTTCCTTTGGCACCTTGCTCGGCAACGGCGTTCCTTTGCTGACCGCCTTGCACATCGCCACCCAAACCGTGGGCAATGTCAATTTACGTAAAGCTCTGGAGCCCGTGCCCGGCAAGGTCAAAGCTGGTGGCAAAATGGTGGACGCGTTGCAAGGCAGTGGTATTTTTGAGCCACTGGCCATCAACCTGGTTCGGGTAGGAGAAGAAACTGGCCGCACTGGCCCCATGTTGCTGGAGATCGCACGCATCTTCAACAGCGATGTCGAAAATGGCATCAAGCGGGGACTGACCATGCTGGAGCCCTTGTTGATCCTGGTCCTGGGACTCATCATCGCTGCCATCATCGTTTCCATCTTGCTGGGCATCCTCTCAGTGAATGACCTGGCGGTATAAAATTTACGCGCTTTTTAAAGAGCCATTGACATGCAAAAAATCCAAGCCTCCCTCCCCACGTGGCAGCGCCAAAAAGGCTTCACCTTGATCGAACTTTTGGTGGTGCTGGCCATCCTGACCCTGCTGGCCGGCTTGGTCGGCCCGCGCGTGCTGGGGCAGCTCGGCGGTGCCAAATCCAAAACCGCGGGCGTGCAAATTGCCGACCTCGAAAAATCCCTCGAACTCTTCAAGCTCGACGTGGGCCGATTCCCCAGCAGTGAAGAAGGTTTGGCGGGCCTGTCCGCCAAACCCGCCAACGCCACCGGCTGGAACGGTCCCTACATCAAAGGCAACGTGCCCAACGACCCCTGGGGCAAGCCTTACAAATACACCAGCCCAGCCGCCAACGGCGGCGCGGAAATCGTCTCTTTGGGCGCTGACGGTGCGCCGGGCGGCGAAGGCGAAAACGCCGACATCCGCAACCAACCCTGATGCCCTCATCCCATTGACCATGCACCCCGCAGCCGCTCGCAGTCGTGGCTTCACGCTGATCGAGTTGCTGGTGGTCATGGCCATCGCCGCCCTGTTGGTGGGGGTGGCGCCACCCGCCTTCGACCGACTGCAAGCATCCAGCCAATACCGTGACACGGTGCGTGGCCTGGTCACCGGCCTTCGCCAAACCCGACTCCAAGCCATGCAGCAAGGCCAAGCCGTCGCCTTCACCATCGACCTGGCAGCCCGCCAATACGGCACTGAAGGGGGGGCATTCCAAAAAATCCCCAGCGCGGTGGCCGTCCAGACCACCGTCGGCACCCGCGAAGGGCAGGGCGCAGACACCCAGGCACGCATTGTCTTTTTGCCCGATGGTGGCTCCAGTGGGGGGGTGGTCGACGTGCAAAGGCCCACAGGGCAAGGCACCCGCATCCGGGTGGATTGGCTGATGGGCCAAATCAGCCAAGAGCCGCGCACGCCATGACCGGGCTATTGCGCAAACCGGGGCAGGGCAGGGCGAGCAAACGGCCGCAAAGCGGCTTTTCGCTGCTCGAACTGCTGGTCGCCTTCAGCATCATGGCCATGTCACTGGGCCTGCTGTACCGCGTGGCCGGGGGCAGCGTGCGCCAAGTGTCCGACATCCAGCAACACCAGCAAGCCACCTGGCTGGCCGAATCCCTGTTGGCCAGCCGCCAAGTTGTGCGCGCCGACGGCTGGAACGAAAGTGGCGAAAGCAACGGGTTCCTCTGGCAAGTGCGCAGCACCCCCTACCCCACCGAACTCAACGGCCCCAAAGCCATTCCTTTGCACGAAATCCAGATCGAAATCACCTGGCCGCTGGTCGGGCGCACCGGTCGCCTTGAAGCCGTCACGCTGTTGCCCGAGCAAAAAGCGCCGCCGGGAGCCGTCCGATGAACGCGCAGCGCCCACGGGCACCACGCCCGTTCAGGACGCGCCCAGCCTCCCTTCAGAACGGCTTTACCCTGTTGGAATTGCTGGTCGTCATGAGCTTGCTGTCCATCATCATGGTGGGCTTGGGCGTGGCCCTGCGCGGCATGGCGCAAACCGAAGACCGGGTGGACAAAAAAATCGAGCGCACCGGCGACATCCGTGTGGTGCGCCACTTTGTGCAAGCCACCCTCACCCGCGTTTCGGGGCAAACCATCGACCTGCCCAACGCCCCAGGCCAAAAAACCGTGCCTTTTCAGGCCACGCCCGACAGCCTGACCTGGGTCGGCATCTTGCCCGCCCGCCCCGATGTGGGTGGCAAACACTTTTTCAGGCTCAGCCTCGAAGACGGCCCCCAAGGCGCGCAACTCACCTTGCGGTACGCTCCCTGGAACCCCAACTTCGTGCTGCCCGACTGGTCCAGCACCGAATCGCGCGTGCTGGTCAAACAAGTCCAAACCTTCGTCATCCAGGCCCAAGGCCTGCCCCCAGACCTGAACGACACCACCAAGCCCTGGCCGCAAGGCTGGCAAGACGGTTGGCCCGTCACCGATGCGCTGCCCGAACGGTTGCGCCTGCTCATCAGCGACGCCCAGGGGGCTTGGCCCGAATGGGTGCTGCCCGTGCAAGCCTCGGCCCAAAGCGACGGCAGCCTGAACTTGGTGGTCGTTGGCGGAGGCAGAAGATGAGCCACCCCCGCACACCCACCCTCAAGCGGACACTGGCGCGAACGCCAGCTGGTCCGTCCCGCGCCGCGTCGCAAGGCCTGGCCCTCATCGCCGTGCTGTGGCTGGTGGCGGCCATGGGCCTCATCATCACTGGGGTGGTCAAGTCGGTGAAGACCGAAACCCGCAGCAGCGGGCAACAACGCCAAAGCCTGCAGGCCCAAACCCAGGCCGACGCCGTGCTGCTGTTGGCCCTGCAAAACCTGTACTTTCAGGACAACCCCCTGCGCCAAGCCACACAAAGCGCCCGTTTTGTGTTTGCGGGGCAAGACACCCAGGTCGAGGTCAACTCCCTGAACGGCCTGATCGACATCAACAACGCGCCTGTCCCCCTGCTGGCCCAGCTTTATGCCGTGGCCGCAGGCCTGCCCAACGACGCTGCGCAAGCCCTGGCCCAAGCCACCGTGCAAAGCCGGGAAACCACCAACGCCAAAGGCTTGCAGGCCAAATTTGACGCCCCCGAAGACCTGCTCCAAATGCCGGGTTTCACCTATGACCTCTATGCTAAGATTCGCGACCTTGTCACCGCCGACCTCAAAGACGGCAGCGGACGCGTTAACCCGATGGCCGCACCCCAGTCCGTGCTTCAGGTGCTGACCGGGGGAGACACTGGCAGAGCCGCTGCCTTGTATGCCAACCGCAACGTACCCCTAACCGGCATGGACACCACGGTCTTGAACCCCGCCTTCATCGACAGCAGCATTTCCAGCAGCATTCGGCTCCAGGCCTTTGTGCCCATGGGCAACGGTGCCAGCCTTGTCCGCACCTGGGACGTTTTGAGCGTGCAAGACCGCCGAACCGGTCTGCCATGGCGCGTGCTGGGCAAAAGCCTCACGCTGTCTACCTCTGCCCCGAACTGAACACTGCACATGCCCAGCCTGCAAAAAGACGCCCGACTGTTTGGCCTGGATCTGGCCCCATGGGGTCGTGACATCCTGACGGCTTGGCGCGGCATGCTCGATTGGCCTGTGTTGGCCTGGTTGTGGCCCCAGCCACGGCTGCGCCTGTGGTGGCCCGACGGCACCCAAGCCCTCAGCCGCGGCCCCCAAACAACCACCGTGCCGCTTGCGCAGACCCAAACAGGGACCGACAAACCGCCTGCCACCTCGGGGCCTTCTCAGGTGCGAACTCAGGCTGGTTTTCAAGCCCGTTTTCAGGCCTTGGTGCTCCCCGAAGACATCCTGCTGCGCCGCAGCCTGGTGATGCCCGCACTGGCGCAAGCCGAGCTGCAAGCCGCCCTGGCCCTGCAGCTGCAAACACTCAGCCCCTTTCCCCCGGAGGACCTGGTCTGGACCACCGAAGTCCAGCTTGCCGAAGACGGCAAAACCCAACACATCCACGCTGCCCTCAGCTCCCGCAAGCTCATTGCCCAACACCTGGCCACGCTCCCCACCGAGGCCACGCTGGGCGACATCGAAGTCTGGGTGCCCCATGTGCAGGACGGGCACTTCGCCGTGGCCAGCGGTTTTGCCGAAAACCAGCGCCACCGCCGCAGCGCCGCTTGGCGCTGGGTCAGCGCAGGGCTGCTCATGTTGGTGCTGGCCCTGCTGGCGGGCATCGCGGCCACACCCAGCGTTCAGCTGTACCTGCGATCCAAACAAGCCGAAGCCGCACTCCATGCCTTGCAACAAAAAGCCCTGCCCGTGCTGGCTGAGCGCGAAAGATTCACCCAAGTCACCGACAAGCTCACCCAACTGGGCGAGAACTTCAACCAAAGCGTGGCACCCCGGCCCGTGTTGCAACTCATCACCGAAGCGCTGGGTGACGACACCTCCTTGCTCAGCTTGCAAGTACAAGGCCACAAGGTCAGCCTCACCGGTCAAACCGTCAATGCCTCGGCGCTCATGAAAAAGCTCGACAGCCTGCCGGGCCTGCGCGAGGTGCGTGCCCCAGCCCCTGCCACCAAGCCTCTGGGGGCCACACGCGAATCCTTCACCATCGAATTCACCATGGACCCCGCCCAATGGCCCACGGTCTCGCCCGATGCCCTGATTCAATCAAGCCCAACCAGCCCGGCTGCCGCCTTGCCCGCCACGGCACCTGCGTCCTTGCCTGCGTCCGTGCCCGCGGCCACACCCCCTGCCTCCCCCCCAGCCAAGCCAGCGGCAGCACCTGCCAATCCCTTGGCCGTGCCCTCCAACCCCCTGGTGGTGCCCGCCAACCCGCTGGCTGTGCCCGTGAACCCCCGCAAGACGCCATGAAATCCCTCGTCGTCAACCGCATCCTCTGGCTGCAGGTCATCACCGTGGCCCTGATGCTGGCCGCCTTGGCCGCCTTCGGGCTGTATGCGGCGGCCAAGCACGATGCGGCGCAAAAGCGTCTGGACCAAGCCGAACCCCGCTATGCACGCCTGATGGGTCTCATCGCGCGCCGCGAGGACATCGGCAGCTTCAGCGTCCAAGTCAACGAATCCATCTCGCGCATGGCTTACCCATCGGCCCAAGACGCTACCCAAACCGGCAACGAAGCGCAGCAGCGCATCCGCAGCATCTTTGCCGAAAGCAAGCTCGATGTGGGCAGCATCCAGGTGCTGCCCGTCAAGGAAGGGCCACACTTTGACCGCATCCCCATCCAATTGCGCATCGAAGGCGACATGACCGGCATCCAGAACGCCCTGGCCTTGCTGGCCACCCAAAGCCCGGTCATTGGGCTGGACAACTGGACCATCCAGACCGTCGGCGCCGTGCGGCCCGCCAGCACCCAGCGTCTGGGCGCGCAATTCAACTTCTTTGTGCTGCGGAGCCGCCCATGAACATCGGACCCCTGCACTTGCTGTCCGTGCTCAGCCTGGGTCTGGGCCTGGGTCTGGCCAGCCTGTGGGTAGACCCCAACGCCCAGCCCTTGCCCCAGATTTTCTGGACCGCACCCGCGCCCGTGTCCCCCGAAATTGCCAGCCCCACCGTGGCCCTCAGGACCGACCCGCAAGGCGGTAACCCCGATGCCTACCCGGCCATCCTGGCGCGTCCCCTGTTTGCGCCCGACCGCAGGCCCCCGCCCCCGCCGCCGCCGCCGGTGGTGCCCCCGCCCCCGCCTCCGCCCGACCCCTTTGCCAGTGTACAAATCACCGGCCTGTTCACAGGCCCCACTGGAGGCGTGCTGGCGCGCGTCGAAGGCAAAATGCGCCGCGTCAAGATCGGACAAAACATTGGTGCCTGGAAGCTGGAGGCTGTTGAAGGGCGCGAAGCCACCTTCAAGCAAGGCGAGCAAGAGCGCAAACTGCGCCTGGCCTTCGCCAAGCTCAATGTGCCTGTGGCGCCACCGATCGCCGCAGTGCCTGCCGGCATGCTGCGCCCGCAGGCCCCGCCTCAAAACCTGAACGCCATCCAACAGACCCAACAAGAGGAGCAGCGCGAGCGCCTGCGCCGCCGCAACGAATTGCGCATTGCAAACGGCCTGCCGCCCCTCACCGAATAACCTGAAAACCCCACGCGCCATGAACAAACCCACACAACACACCGTCATCTGGCTGGTCATTGCCACCCTGGGCCTGCACATGCCCAGCCTGGCCCTGGCCCAGCTGACCACCGACCAAGAGCCCGAAAGAAAGCCGCAATACTTCATCGGCAGCGGCCAAATCCTGGCCGCCCCCAACAACGCCGGCGCCATCCAGGGCGCGCCCGCTGGCCTCAAGTTCGAAGACGCGCCCCTGGCCGACGTGGTCGGCGTCATCCTGCGTGAAATCGCCAAGGTGGACTACGTCATCCACCCCCCCATCAACGGCAACGTCACGCTGTCCACCCAGGGCAACGTCAGTGCCGACCACGCCATGCAACTGCTCGAAGCCGCCTTGCACGCCAACGGCGTGGCCATGGCGCGCGACACCCGTGGCGTGTTCCACATCGGCCGCCCGGACGCTGTGCGCAGCGTGGTGCCGGGCCTGCGCCAGGCCAGCAGCGAACCCCTGCCGCCCGGCATGGGCGCGGTGGTCATTCCACTCAAAAACACGGGCGCCGCAGAAATGGCCACCATCTTGCGCGCCATGGCCCCGGCTGAAGCCCTGCTGCGCGTGGACACCCTGCGCAACCTGATCGTCATGAGCGGCACCCGGCCCCAAATCGAAGGCTGGTTGGACATCATCCGCACCTTTGACGTGGACCTGCTCAAAGGCATGTCGGTCGGTGTTTTCCCGCTCAAACACGTCAGCACCCAAGACGTCGAAAAAGCCATCCGGATGATCAGCGGCGGCAACGTCACCAGCCCCGCACGCACAGCGGTCAGCAATGCGCCAGGTGCTCCCGCCGCCCCGGCCATCCCGGGCGGCAACAACGCCGCCAACACGCCCAGCGCCTTGCCTGCAGAAGTCGGCTTGCTGGGCGCGCTGCGCATCCTGCCCATCGCCAACATCAACAGCCTGCTCATCGTCACGCCTCGCGCCAGCTACCTCGAAGAGGCGCGCCGCTGGATCGAAAAACTCGACCAACCCGGCAGCGGCATGGGGGACTTGCAACTGTTCGTCTACCCTGTGCAAAACGGCAACGCCAAACACCTGGCCAACGTGCTCAACGGCTTGTTTGGCAACGGCACTTCGGCCCCGGCCACCAGCACCGCCCCTCGCCCCGTCGCCCCTGGCCTGCAAAACACCAGCGGGGGCGCAGGCTTTGGTGGCTCCACGCAAGGTTTTGGCGCCAGCATGGGCAGCTTTGGTGGGGCAACGCAGAACAACAACACCAACAGCGCCAATCAGAGCCCCGGCGTGTCCACCGTCACCCTCAACTCCGGCGTGCGCGTCATGGCCGACGAAGTCAACAACGCCGTGCTGATTTACGGCAGCCGGGGCGAGTACGACAAAATCCAAAGCGCCCTCAAGCGGCTCGATGTGCCGCCCACCCAAGTGCTCATCGAAGCCAGCATCATCGAAGTCACCCTCAACGACGAACTCAAATATGGCCTGCAGTGGGTGTTCGATGACAAAACCCGGGGCGGTCTGTCTGGCTCCGGTGTCATCAGCAACGTTGGTGGCGGCGTGCTCGGCGGGGCTGCAGCAGGCTTTTCTTACACCCTCAAAAACCCTCTGGGCAACGTGCGCGGCGTCATCAACGCGCTGGCCGAAAAATCGCTGGTCAACGTCATCTCCAGCCCCTCGCTCATGGTCATGGACAACCACACCGCCAGCATCGCCGTGGGCACCCAACAACCCATCCGCAGCAGCGAAACCTTTGTCGGCGGCAGCAACAACGTAACCACCGCCATCCAGTACAAAGACACCGGTGTCACCCTCTCCGTCACCCCCTCGGTCAACGCGGGCAACATGGTCACCATGCAAATCAACCAGGCCGTGACCGACGTGGGGGCCCAAGACGCCGCCACCGGCCAGCGCAGCTTTTTGCAGCGCCAGTTCAACAGCAAAGTGGCCGTGCGCTCGGGCGAAACCCTGGTCTTGGGCGGCCTGATCCGCGACAACAGCACCAACGGCAAAGCCGGCATTCCCTTGCTGCAAGACATCCCCCTGCTGGGCAAACTCTTTGGTGCCAACAGCAAAAACCAGGCTCGCACCGAGCTGCTGGTGGTCATCACGCCCCGCGTGGTGCGCAACGACGTGGACCTGATCGCCATTGGCCAGGAAATGCGCGAACGCATGAAAGGCCTGCCCCCCCAACTGCCTCCACCTGCTAGCTTCGAGCCCAGCGTGAACGAGCTGATCCCCAGATCCCAGCCTGTGACCCGAGCCGCCCCAGCCGCAGCGCCTGTCCTGGCCAAGCCAGCACCAGCACCAGCACCAGCACCAGCACCAGCACCAGCA
>NZ_JBILQU010000076.1:0-13487 GCF_044373035.1 Limnohabitans sp.
ACCCGCAAGCACTGGCCATTTTGCAAAACGGGCTCGACCACCTCGTGCAGGTGAGCGATGCCCAAGTGGCGCAGGCCATGCGCGATCTGTACACCGACACCCACAATGTGGCTGAAGGTGCGGGTGCGGCCAGCTTTGCCGCCGCGTGGTCCGAACGCGAACAACTGCGCGGGCAAGTGGTGGGCACCACCTTGTGCGGTGGCAATGTGGACGCCAGCACCTTGTGCCAGGTGCTGCAAAACCGCTCCTGAAGTCCGCAGGACCCAGCTCTTTGCCGCCATGGAAACCCAGCAAGCGCGTCAACCCTGACGCCAATGGCTGACCCATTCCAGACCAGAAAAGCCAGGTCGCTCTTGGGACAAAACCGGCGCACGTCCACCACCACAATAGCCGCCCATGGGAACTCTCTATCTGGTCCGCCATGGACAAGCCTCCTTCGGGGCCGATGACTACGATCAACTCAGCCCACTAGGCCGGCAGCAGGCGGTGCGCTTGGGTGAATACCTGCGGCCCAAACTTCAGGGCCAACCCATCGAAGCGGTGATGATGGGCAGCTTGAAGCGCCACCGCCAAACTTGGGAAGGCATCGCCGAGGGCGGGGGCTTGCCCCACACACCCACCGTCTGGCCGGGCCTGAACGAATACGACAGCCACGCGCTGATCGAATCCATCCACCCCGAGCCGCTGGCCAAGCCCGACACCCCCGAGCTGTACCGCCACCACTTTCGCCTGCTGCGCGATGCGCTGCAAGCCTGGATGGCCGGGCGCACCCAGCCGCGCGGCATGACCAGCTACGCCGACTTTGTGGGCGGCATTGAGGCGGCGCTCGACCATGTGCGGCAAAACCATTCAGGCGACGTGATGATCGTCTCCAGCGGCGGCCCCATCTCCACCGCGGTGGGCCGGGTGCTGGGCACCCCGGCCGAGACCACCATCGAGCTGAACCTGCGCATCCGCAACACGGCGCTGACCGAGTTTGTGTTCAACCCCAGGCGGCACATGCTGCTGACCTACAACACGCTGCCCCACCTGGACAACGACGCGCACAAAGACTGGGTCACCTTCGCCTGAAACGCTGAATTTCCTCATAAAAATTGGGTGTAATCCCTAGGAAAAGCCTTGCAATTGCAGGGGCAAAATAGGGGCATGAATTGTTCGACCGCCTGGCTTGCCCTTCAGACACTGGAAGGCGGCATTGAGCTCACCCGCACTCCCGCCGATCAAGCCGATCGCCTGGCAGCACAGCTGAGCGCGGACCTTCGGGAATGGGGCCTTCAGTCGGCTATTCAGACTTTGAATGTGCCCCTGGAAGACGGCTCGGTGGCCCTGGTGGCCAGCTTGCGGCCCGAGTTCCAAGAAGCCCATATGCCCGGGTTCAACAGCCTGAACTTGCGCACTTCCCTCGGGCAAGCCGACCCGGCTGACCACGCCAATGAGGCTTGGGCCTTGGAGCGCGAAATCTGGGTGGCCCTGCTGGGCTCGCCCCATCGATTTGCATTCCGCGACTTGGAGGCCCTGAAGTCACACGTTCGGGTGCGGCGCAACATGGCCTTGGCCGCCCGATTGACCGCGCTGGCCTTCAAAACCGAGGCTGCAGAGCGCCCCGAGGCCGATTGGCACTACGAAGAAGAACCCGGCTTCATCCTCAAGCCGGCTCGCCCCTTGATCAACGCGCTGATCGCCGCCACGCAGCCCGAGGCCACCGGCAAGCTGTACGACTTCTCGTGCTACCGCGCCACCGAATACGTGATCTTGCTGGGCATCGCGCAAGAGTTGCAGGCGCACCACCCCGCTTTGCTGGCCCAGTTGCAGCAACTCAACGAACGCCACGCGGTGCGCTCAGGCCAGTTCCATGAGGTGTTCCTGATCGAGTACGGCAGCATGGAAGCCCCCTTGCCCGCCCGCTTTTATGTCCCGGGCGACCGGCTGTGGTTTCGCAACCCGGACGAGCGCTCCGCCGACGTGACCGGCTACGAAGGCTCTTGGGTCATGTACATGGGCGGCGGCCTGTTCAGCAACTTCTGGAAACGGGACACGCCCTTCACCCTTGAGTCCAAAGCCATTGAAATCTTCCATTGGAAAGACGGCGTGTACACCGACGCCCAAGGCGAGCTGCAAATGGACGAGACGGTGGTGGAACGCTTGGTGGCACAAACCCAGGCCGACCCGCAAGCCAGAGCCCGCGTGCTGGAACGCATGCTGCGCATGCGCGACCCCAAAGGTGTTTATGCCGAGGGTGGCTGCATCGACACGACCCGCGAATACCCCAAAAATGTCAGCCGCGAACACTGCGAGCTGGTGTTGCCCCGCTTCTGAATCTCGGCCCGCTGGTGCTTAGCCAACCTGGTCGGTGAGCGTATCGGGGGGCAATTGGTCGACCTCAGTCAACAACTGCGCCAGCGCCCGTCCCGAGGCGTCCAGCAAAGCCTGCCCTTTGGCCAGCGTGGCCGCAGCCGCATTGCCCGCTGCGCCATGGCGGTTGTAATCCTGCATTTGCCAGCCCAGCTTGGCACTTTTTCCGTTACCCACTATTTCAAAACGCTCGGCGCGGTCTTGCGAGGTGGACCGAAAGTTTTGCGCCAAATCCATGCGCACGCATTCGGGGCGCAGCGCCAGCATCATGGAGGTTTCGGTGTCCCCCGCGTGCACGCCAAAACGGTGCTCTTCGGGCGGAAACAGCGCATTCACGTCGCCGCCTTGCGCATCGCGCAGCGGCAAATTGAACCAACTCACGCTGTACACCAGCATACCCAGCCGGGCCCGCAGGTCGCGCGCCACGATGTCCATCACACTGACCTGACCGCCATGGGCGTTCAAAAGCACCAACTTTTTCACGCCACTGGCCGCCACCGACTCGCCCATGTCGGTCCACAAACGGATCACGGTTTCGGCCTTGAGCGTCAGGGTGCCGGCAAAACGGGCGTGCTCGGGGCTCAAGCCCACCGTTTGGGTGGGCAAAAACAAGACCGGCAACTCAGCTGGCAAGTGCGGCAGGCAAGCCGACACGACGCCATTGACCAAGTCGGTGTCCACCGACAGCGGCAGGTGCGGGCCATGTTGCTCGGTAGCGGCCACCGGCAGCACGGCGATGGCGCGCTCCAGCGGCAGTGCCTGAAAATCTGTGGTGGTCCAGTCGGCCCAAAATCGCGAAGGGTTTTGCATGTTCGGCATCTTAATGGAGCGCGGCCGTGTACAGTGCCTTTCGCAGAAGGTTCCGCTACAGGTGTTCGGGGCCATAAAGAAGGATTGGCGTGAAAGTTTCCTTGTTGTCGCGTGGCTGGGGCATGGTTCAGAGTGGGCTGATTGTGCTGGGCTTGTGCGCGCTCTTGTGGGCGTCCGCGCCCAGCCTGGCGCAAACCGGCACCCTGTTTTCTTCGAAAGCGACCGCCAGCAATTCCGCCACCAACGCCTTGCTCAGCAGTTCCGCCCATGTGGTCAGCACCGAGCAGGTGCGGGCCGAGTTGCAGTTGCACGCCCCCCAGGGCATCCAGGCCGGGAAAACCTTTTGGCTGGGCCTGCAGATCGAACACCAGCCCCAGTGGCACACCTATTGGCAAAACCCAGGCGACTCGGGCTTGCCCACCCAGCTGCAGTGGCAGCTGCCTGCAGGCTTGCAAGCCGGCGTCATCGCGTGGCCTTTGCCCAAAAAATTCCCGATTGGCAGCTTGGCCAACTATGGCTACGAAGGCCGTGTGCTGCTGACGGTCCCCGTGACGGTGGCCGCTGACTTCCGCTTCCCGGACAGTGGGCCACTGACCCTTCAATTGCAAGCCGATTGGCTGGTGTGCCGCCAAGAATGCATCCCGCAAGAGGGCCGCATGAGCCTGAACCTGGCCTCTGCCGCGCCGCAAACACCGAACGCGGCAGGTTTCGAAGCAGCCCAAAAACTCAGCCCCCTAACGCTGCCTCAGCTCAAGCAAGGCGGCACCTGGATCACCGGTGGCCAGACCACGTTGTCGGACGACGGCCGGCAACTGAGCTTGCGCGTGCACGGCCTGCCCGTCAGCTGGCGTGGCCAGACGCTCAGCGCTTTCCCGCTCACCGCCAGCGTGGTGCGTCACGCGGCCGTGCAGGGCAAAGACTGGACGCAAAACTGGCAAGGCGCGGTCTGGCAGGCGCAAATTCCAGTGTCTGAAGAACGCGGCGACAGCCCCCAAAGCCTGCGATGGGTCATCGCGACGGGGCCGGAGTCTGCGCCCCAAGCCCCTGCTTTTGAGCTGACAACGCCCGTGCAAGGCACTTGGCCCCCATTGGCACAAGCCGCGCCAGCCGAAATCTCGCCCGCGCTGGCCAAGGCCTTGGCTGAGAATGCACGCGCAGCGCAAAAACCAGCGGCATCCAGCGCCACGGCTTTGGGCCTGACCTTGGCCATTTTGGGGGCGCTGGTGGGCGGTTTGCTGCTCAACCTGATGCCCTGCGTGTTTCCAGTGCTGGCCATCAAGGTGCTGGGCTTTGCCCGGGCCGATGCCACCCAGGCCCAACACCGCGCCGCCGGAATGGCCTACACCGCGGGTGTGGTGCTGTCGTTCATGTTGCTGGGCGGCCTGATGCTGGCCTTGCGTGCCGCTGGCGAGCAGCTTGGCTGGGGTTTTCAGTTGCAGTCACCGCCCGTGGTGGCGGCTCTGGCACTCTTGTTCACCCTGCTGGGCCTGAACCTTGCGGGCGTTTTTGAATTCGGACAAATGCTGCCCAGCAGCTTGGCGTCTTTGCAAAGCCGCCACCCGACCGTGAACGCCGGTTTGTCGGGTGTGCTGGCTGTGGCCGTGGCTTCGCCCTGCACTGCCCCCTTCATGGGCGCGTCGCTGGGGTTGGCGATTGCGCTGCCCGTGTGGCAGGCGCTCTTGGTCTTTGCCGCCATGGGCGTGGGCATGGCCTTGCCGTATCTAACGGCCAGCTGGTGGCCAGGCATCGCCCGCGCCCTGCCGCGCCCAGGGGCCTGGATGTTGACTTTCCGCCAAGCCATGGCCTTCCCCATGTTTGCCACTGTCGTCTGGCTGCTGTGGGTGTTGGGTCAACAAACTGGCATCGACGGGGCCAGTGGTCTGTTGGCTTTGCTGCTCACGGTGGCTTGGCTGGCTTGGGCTTTGGGCCTGACAAGCCCCACGCGCTGGGTCATGGGCGGCTTGGCTCTGGCCACTTTGCTGTGGCTGGGCAGCAGCTGGCTGCCTTTGGCTTTTCGTGAAGCGCCTGCAGCGGCAGCTTCAGCCACATCGGCCAGCAGCGCCAGCGAGAAAAACGCCGCCGGCCTGCCCTTGTGGCAAGCTTGGTCAGAGGCTGCCCTGCTGGCGCAACTGAACGCCGGTCGCCCAGTGTTCGTGGACTTCACCGCGGCCTGGTGCGTGACCTGCCAGTACAACAAAAAAACCACCTTCACCGATGCCAAGCTGCTGGCCGACTTTGCAGCCCGCCAAGTGGTGCTGATGCGTGCCGACTGGACCCGTCGGGACCCCGCCATCACTCAGGCGCTCACGGCACTGGGCCGCAGCGGCGTGCCGGTGTATGCCTTGTACGCGCCGGGCCGTGCGCCCGTGCTGCTGTCCGAATTGCCCAGCGTGGCCGAAGTGCAAGCGGCGCTGCAAGCCCTGAGCACTGGGCGTTGAACGCCCGCCCTTGTCTGACCTCTTTGACGCCCGCCGGACAGTGAAACGTCCTTGCAGCCTGCGACAATGTCGGGCATGAGCACTTCTTTTGCCCCCCTCCAAAACGACAGTTTCTTGCGCGCCTGCCTGCGCCAAGCCACAGACCACACCCCCGTCTGGCTCATGCGCCAAGCCGGGCGCTACCTGCCCGAGTACCGCGACACCCGCGCCAAAGCCGGCAGCTTCATGGGCCTGGCCACCAACGTCGACTACGCGACCGAAGTCACCCTGCAGCCTCTTGAACGTTACCCGCTTGACGCGTCCATTTTGTTTTCCGACATCTTGACCGTGCCCGACGCCATGGGCTTAGGCCTGAGCTTCGCTTTGGGCGAAGGCCCCCGCTTTGCCAAAAACGTGCGCGACGAAGCCGCCGTGGCCGAGTTGGCCGTGCCCGACATGAACAAGCTGCGCTACGTGTTCGATGCGGTCACATCCATACGCAAGGCGCTCAACGGCCGCGTGCCGTTGATCGGTTTTTCCGGCAGCCCCTGGACGCTGGCTTGCTACATGGTTGAGGGCGCTGGGTCGGACGACTACCGTCATGTGAAGACCCTGATGTACAGCCGCCCGGACCTGATGCACCGCATCCTGGAAATCAACGCCGACGCGGTGGCCCTGTACCTGAACACGCAAATCGAAGCCGGTGCCCAAGCCGTCATGGTGTTTGACAGCTGGGGCGGCGTGCTGGCCGATGGCGCATTCCAGCAGTTCAGCCTGACCTACACGGCCCGTGTGCTGAGCCAATTGAAAACCGAGCACCACGGCCAGCGCATCCCCAGCATCGTCTTCACCAAAGGCGGCGGCCTGTGGCTGCCCGAAATGGCGGGCCTGAACTGCGACGTGCTGGGCCTGGACTGGACCATGAACCTGGGCCGAGCACGCGCCCTGGTGGGCGGAGATGTCGGTGGCCCCGGCAAAGCGCTGCAAGGCAACATCGACCCCAACATCCTGTTTGTACCGCCTGCACAAATCGCCACCGAAGTGCACCGCGTGCTGGACAGCTTTGGCACGCCGCACACCGACAAAACCCAAACCGGCCCCACCCACATCTTCAACCTGGGCCACGGCATCAGCCAGTACACGCCGCCCGAACATGTGACTGCGCTGGTCGAGGCGGTGCACAGCCATTCGAAGGTCATGCGCCAAAAATGAGCATGGCTGACCTGGGCGGTCCGATTAGCATAAAAAACGGCCATTCAAGCACTTTTTCCAAAAATAAAGGTCGGTTGGCGCTTGACTTATGCACAAAAGTTAACATCACTCAAAACACCCCGGTCATGCTGCAAGGCAGCAAAATCGATCGACACCCTATCACGCAAGTTGTTGATTTCATTGAACTTTATTTCATGCATATTGAATGGGCAATTTGACGGAAGGCTTGATTTTCAAGGCTTCCAGCCCATCCCAACAGAGTTTTCAACAAAGTTATCCACAGATTTTCTGGATTGCGCTCAAAGCTCTTTGAAATCAATGACTTAGCCTCTCTTTCAAGAATTCAGCTAACCTCTAACACCGCCAAATTCACTTAAAAACTCCGAGAACAATGTGAGCGCACACCACTGGATTGACGTTGCCGTCCAAACCCCGGCCCACAGCCAGGTAGGGGGGCTGCTGAGTTACCGCAGCCCCTTTTGGGTGCAGCCGGGACAACTGGTGCGCGTGCCTTTGGGCCAGCGCGACGTGCTGGGGGTGGTCTGGGCGCTGAATGATGCCGCCCCCGAAAACATGCCCGAATCGGCGGTGCGCGATGTGTTGGGCGTGCTCGAAGGCCTGCCACCGCTGGACAGCGCCTGGCGGCAACTGGTGCAGTTTTCAGCACAGTATTACCAGCGCTCATTGGGCGAAGTCGCCCTGTCCGCCCTGCCGCCGCAACTGCGTGACCTGAGCAACGAGCAGCTGGCCCGCCGCCTCAAAAAACAAAACACCGAGCGCGCCGTGCACAACACGCCGGGCCCCGCCTTGTCAGACGAACAAAGCGCCGTACTGGACCAGATGGCCCTGGGCACCGGGCCTTTTTTGCTGTTTGGCAGCACCGGCAGCGGCAAGACCGAGGTGTATTTGCAGGCCGTCGAGCGCATGCTGGCGACCGACCCGCAGGCCCAAGCCCTGCTGATGGTGCCCGAGATCAACCTCACGCCCCAGCTCGAGGAACGGGTGCGAGCGCGTTTTGGCAGCGAAGCCGTGGTGTCGATGCACAGCGGCATGACACCCGCCCAGCGCCTCAAGGGCTGGCTGGCCGCCCATGCAGGCCACGCCCGCATCGTGCTGGGCACACGCATGGCCATTTTTGCGTCCATGCCGCACCTGAAACTGATCGTGGTCGATGAAGAGCACGACCCCAGCTACAAACAACAAGAGGGCGCACGCTATTCGGCGCGAGACTTGGCGGTGTACCGGGGAAAGCTGCAAAACGCGCAAGTGCTGCTCGCCTCGGCCACGCCCTCCCTCGAAAGTTGGCACCTGAGCCGCCCCGCCGATGCGGTAGGACTCAACGGCGGTCGCTACCAACGCCTGCTGATGCCCTCGCGCATTGGCACGGCTCTTTTGCCCAAAGTGCGGCGCGTGGACATGAACAAACAGCCGCGCCGCACGGTTTTGTCGGCACCCTTGGTGGCCGCCATCCAAGAGCGGGTGGAGCGCGGTGAACAATGCATGCTGCTGCTCAACCGCCGGGGCTATGCGCCCGTGCTGCACTGCGCCGACTGCGGCTGGAAAAGCGAATGCAAGCACTGCAGCGCATTTCGGGTGTTCCACAAAATCGACCGCACCCTGCGCTGCCACCACTGCGGCCTGACCGAGCGGGTGCCCCGG
Organism: Limnohabitans sp.; assembly: GCF_044373035.1. Classification (GTDB taxonomy): domain Bacteria; phylum Pseudomonadota; class Gammaproteobacteria; order Burkholderiales; family Burkholderiaceae_C; genus Limnohabitans_A. Next base: position 8,451 of record NZ_JBILQU010000076.1, read on the forward strand.
GCCTGCCCCGAATGCGGCAACGCCGACATCGCGCCCATTGGCCGGGGCACCGAACAACTCGAAGAGCATTTGGGCGAGTTGTTGGCGCACGTCTTGCGCCCCGACGGCACCCCGGTGCGCATCGCCCGCATCGACGCCGACAGCACCCGCTTGAAAGGCGCGCTGGAAAGCCAGCTGGCCCAAGTGCACTCGGGCGAAGTGGACGTGTTGGTCGGCACGCAAATGATTGCCAAGGGGCATGACTTTCGGCGCATCACGCTGGTGGCAGCGGTCAATCCAGACACAGCCCTGTTTTCGAGTGACTTTCGCGCACCCGAGCGGCTGTTTGCGCTGCTCATGCAAGCCGCAGGCCGCGCCGGACGTGACGCCGCACAAAGTGCCACCAGCGAAATGTGGGTGCAAACCTTTCACCCGCAACACGCGCTGTTTGAGGCGCTCAAAAAACACGACTACCCGGCCTTTGCCGCGAATGAGTTGGCCGAGCGCACCGCCGCCGACTTGCCACCCATCAGCCACCAGGCCTTGCTGCGCGCCGACGCCCGCACGCAAGAAGCCGCCCAAGGCCTGCTGAACGCCGCCCGCGAAGCCCTGCAAGCCCAGCTGAGCGCCGACCCTTCTACGGCGGATTTGGTGCCTCAAGTGAATGTGTACCCCGCCGTGCCCATGAGCATGCAGCGCGTGGCCGATGTGGAACGCGCCCAAATGCTGCTGGAAAGCCCCAGCCGCATGGCGCTGCAAAAAATGCTGTGGCACCTGCACGGCGTGTTGCACCAAGTGCGCAGCCAGCCCGAACACAAAGGCGTGATCCGCTGGCTGGTGGACGTGGACCCGCAGGCGATTTGAGCCCGCCCGCCTCGGCCCTCAGGCCTGGAACAAGGCCACCACCCCGGAAAAGGTAAAAAACGCCGCCACCGTGGTCACCAGGATGATGCGTGCGATGCGCCCGTTGTCGGCCCCCAGCCGCTCGGCCAACAAGGACACATTGCTGGCACTGGGCAGCGCAGCCACCAGCACGATCACCTGCAAGGCAAACGGCTCGATCGGCACGCCCCATTGCATGGCGGTCAAGCCGACCAACAAGACCAGCAAGGGGTGCAGCACCAGCTTGATCAAGGCCACGGGCAAATAATCGGCCAAGCCCAACGGCCCGTGCGGCCGCTCATGGGCCAGCATTTGGGAGCGCGCCAGCACCGCGCCAATGGTGAACAAGGCCACTGGCGAAGCGGCATCGGCCAGCAGACCCACCGTTTCGTTCACCGGGCCACTCAAGGCCCAACCACCGTAAGAAAACGCAGCCCCCAAAGAAATAGCCCAGGGCATCGGGTTGCGCAGCACCCCCGCCAGCGCTTTGCGAGCGGCCACAACGGCGCCATGCTCACCTGCCGCATCCATGCGCGACAAGGCCACGCACAAAGAAGACGTGATCACCAAGTCCACCACGATGGTCACAATCGCAGGCCCCACTGCCTGCGCCCCCAGCAAAGCCACCAGGAGTGGCACGCCCATGAAGCCGGTGTTGGGAAACGCCGCCACCAAAGCGCCCAAAGACGCGTCGTTCCAACGGATGCGCCCATTCAGGCTGATGGCGATGCTGAACGCCACCACCACCAGCGCGCAAAACAAATACGTGAAAAACACCCCCGCATCGAGCAGCTGCGCGATGGGCGTGTCCGCGCCAAAACGAAACAACATGCAAGGCAAGGCAAAAAACAACACAAAGCCGTTCAACCCCGAAATCGCCTCCAGCGGCAACCACTTCAGGCGGGCGGCGGCATAACCGCACAGCACCAGGGCAAAAAAAGGAAATGTGACGCGCAGAACTTCTAACATCTGCAGATTGTCGGGTAAACCATGAGGGGCCCAGGCGCTCAGAGTCGCTGAGCCGACAAATCACGATGTCCATCGTTCTGCGCAGGCCTTGATGCTTGCCGATGGGGAAGGTGTGTCGTAGAGAAGGCGAAAGGCCGCATGCAGCGGCCTTTCCTTTGGGTGCATCTTTCAGTCTAGACGATTGGGAATACACACTGGCCGAAACGTCAAACGTCCCAGGTACTGGAGCCTTTGGTCTGTCGAATTGGCGTTATTGGCGTTGGCAAACCGCTATCATGGCCCGCTTTGCCTCGTTTGCCTTTTTTTCAAACCTTTCCCCCATGTCAGCCGGACTCAACAACGCCCAACTCGAGGCCGTGAACTTTGTCTCCGGCCCTTGCCTGGTGCTGGCCGGGGCGGGTTCGGGCAAAACGCGGGTGATCACGCACAAGATCGGGCGGTTGATCGAGGCGGGGCTCGAGCCCAAGCGCATCGCCGCCATCACCTTCACCAACAAAGCCGCCGCCGAAATGCGCGAGCGGGCCAAGCAGCTGATTGGCCGCGCCGCCAAGGATGTGCTGATTTGCACCTTCCACGCCCTGGGTGTGCGCATCATGCGAGAAGACGGCGCGGTGCTGGGCCTGAAACCCCAGTTCAGCATCATGGACGCCGACGACGTGACCAGCATCTTGAAGGATTGCGGCGGCACCACCGATGCGGCCACCGCCCGCCAGTGGCAGTGGACCATCAGCCTGTGGAAAAACATGGGCCTGAACGCCGAGCAGGCCGCAGCCCAGGCCCCCGACGACAACGCCCGGGTGATCGCCCGCATCATGGCGCTCTACCAAGAGCGGCTCACGGCTTACCAAAGCGTGGACTTTGACGACCTGATTGGCCTGCCCCTGAAGCTGCTGGCCGAGTTTCCCGAGGTGCGCGAGCGCTGGCAGGCCAAGATGGGCCATGTGCTGGTGGACGAATACCAAGACACCAACGCCACCCAATACGAGGTGCTGAAACACCTGGTGGGCGAGCGGGCGCGCTTCACGGCGGTGGGTGACGACGACCAATCGATTTATGGCTGGCGTGGTGCGACGCTGGACAACCTCAAGCGCTTGCCGGTGGATTTTCCGCAGCTCAAAGTCATCAAGCTGGAGCAGAATTACCGATCCACCAGCGCGATTTTGAGGGCGGCCAACAACGTCATCGAGTCCAACCCCAAGCTCTACCCCAAAACCCTGTTTTCAGAGCTGGGCGAGGGCGAGCCGGTGCGGGTGGTCGACGCGGTGAACGAAGAGCACGAGGCCGATCGGGCGATTGCCCGCATCCAGTCGATCCGCGGTGGGCATTCGCTCGAATCCAAACACCGCGAATTCAAGGACTTCGCCATCCTGTACCGGGCCAACCACATGGCGCGTCCGTTTGAACAAGCCCTGCGCCGCGCCAACATCCCCTACAAGGTGTCGGGCGGGCAGAGCTTTTTTGACAAGGCCGAGATCAAGGACTTGTGCGCCTGGTTTCGCCTGTGGATCAACAACGACGACGACCCGGCTTTTTTGCGCGCCATCACCAGCCCCAAACGCGGCATCGGCCACCAGACGCTAGGCCAGCTGGGCACCTTCGCCACCCAGTACAAGCTCAGCCTGTTCGAATCGCTTTTTGCGGGCAGCTTGCCCAGCGCGGTCAATGCGCGGGCGGTGGCGGGGCTGCATGAATTTGGCCGGTATATCAATGACTTGGAGCACCGCGCCCGACTGACTTTGGGCAAAACCGATGCCCTCGCGTTCTTGCTGGAGTGGCTGAAAGAAATCGGCTACGAGTCGCACCTGTACGACGGCGAAGACAACGAAAAGGTGGCCAGCGCCCGCTGGTCCAACGTGCTGGAGTTTTGCGACTGGATGGCGGGGCGCTGCGGCGGCGAGATCGAAGACGCGACCGGCGCTCAAACAGGGGCCGAGGCGGCTGAGACCAAAAACCTGCTCGACGTGGCGCAAACCATCTCCCTCATCTCCACCCTGAGCGATCGCGAAAAAGACCAAAACGTGGTCACGCTGTCGACCTTGCACGCCTCCAAGGGTTTGGAGTGGCCACACGTCACGCTGGTGGGGGTGAACGAAGGCTTACTGCCTTTCAAGCTGGGCGACGACACCACCGAAGGGGCCAGCCAAGAGGGCATTTTGCTGCGCCTGCAAGAAGAGCGCCGCCTGATGTATGTGGGCATCACCCGCGCCCAGCGCAGCCTTTCCGTGAGCTGGACCCGCCGCCGCAAAAAAGGCCGAGAAACCGTGGCCGCCCTGCCCAGCCGTTTTATTGCCGAAATGCGGTTGGACGAAAACACCGCCAAAGAAGACCCGCGCGAAAAGCTCAAGGCGCTGCGGGCCGAATTTGCGGAGCGGGCGGCCGCATCCGTCGCAGCGGCAGCGCTGGCCAAGACATGAGCGCACCCCACTCTGGCTTTCGCATGGCGTGCTTGGGCGCCCTGGTCGCGGTTTTGGCGCTGTCAGGCTGCACCACCCTGCCGCCGGCTTGCCCTGCCCCCGCAGATGTCAAACCCGAGCAACTTCACAGCGTCTGGAGCGTGCAACTGGACGGCTCCGGCCCCCCATGGACCCTGCAGCTGGGCCCGCACCCCGAAGACCAGGGCAGTCTGCGCGGCGAACTGACGCGAGGGACGCTGCACTACCCGGTGGTGGCCGACTTGGAGGGCGGAGAATTCACATTGGAAGAATCGCACGACGGCGCGCGCATCGCGGCGACCTGGCTAGGCACCGTGTTGGCAGGCAGCTGCGGCCGAGTCCTGCAAGGCCAGCGCATCGGCCCCCAGGAGCACCAACGGGCCTTTCTCATCCGCCCCTGAGCAGGCGGCCCTGAAACTGAACACCTGTCGGTGATTTGCCCCAGCCCGCCAACTGCCCCGCCCTTATCCCGCAAAATACGCCACTTGACGCAACCCCCTCAAAGCACTTCCAGCACCCATTCCAGCATGACGGGCTCCACTTATTTGCAAACCCACTCCAGGCGCAAGCCATGGGGTTTGGGTGTGGTCGTGTTGCTGCATTTGCTGGCATTTTGGGCCATCCAAGCAGGCCTGGCCCGCGACATCGGCCGCCAATTGCCCCAGGTGGTCCAAGCCATCTTGCTGCAGGAAACCCCGCCGCCCAAAATCGATCCGCCCCCTGCGCCGAAGCCACCGCCGCCACCGCCGCCCAAACCACAAGCACCACCCCCGGT
>NZ_JBILQU010000158.1:0-4119 GCF_044373035.1 Limnohabitans sp.
GCCGCCAATTGCCCCAGGTGGTCCAAGCCATCTTGCTGCAGGAAACCCCGCCGCCCAAAATCGATCCGCCCCCTGCGCCGAAGCCACCGCCGCCACCGCCGCCCAAACCACAAGCACCACCCCCGGTCGCGCCAGCGCCACCGCCTCCCGTGGCCACGCCCAGTCCCACGCCACCGGCCCAGGTGCCACCGGTCGAAGTGGCGGTCGCGCCCAGCACCGCGCCCAAACAGGCCATCACGGCCGTGGCCAGCAGCAACCCGCAACCTGCACCGGCACCTGCCACAGCGGCTGCGCCTGCGCCTGCGACCCCGGCACGCGCCGCGCCACAAGCACGCACCCCTGCCAGCGTCAGCGCGGCCCAGTGCGACACACCCGACTACCCCACTGCCTCTCGGCGCATGGAAGAAGAAGGCACTGTCAGCCTGCGCTTTTTGGTCGGGGTGGATGGCAAAGTGATCCAGTCCGAGATCGAAAAAAGCTCGGGCTTCAAACGCCTTGACGAAGCCGCCCGTGCGGGTTTGTCCAAATGCCGCTTTCAGCCCGCCACCGTGGACGGCCGCCCTGAGCAAGCTTGGGCCAGCATGAAATACACCTGGCGACTGGAATGAGCCGCGCCCGCACCCTCACGAACAAGTCCACACTGCCCCGATTCAAGGAGTCTCCACCGATGCGCACCCCTATTCAACTCACCCTGGGCAGCCTGAGCCTGTCGGCCGCCTTGCTCTGCAGCACGGCTTGGGCCAACACCCCCACGGCGGCGGCCAATGCTGCAACCGCTGCGGTCGCAACGCCAGCCGCCACGGCCACCTTGGGTGCCCCGGCCAGCGCAGCCTCAACTGGTGCCAATTCCACGGCCCCAAGCAGCGAGACCCTCGACAACCCCTATGGCTTGGGCGCGCTGTGGGCGCAAGGCGATGCCGTGGCCAAGATCACACTGCTGATTTTGGTGATCATGAGCGTGGGCAGCTGGTATGTCATCTTCACCAAGTTCGCCGAACAATCGAGCATGCGCAAACATGGCTTGGCGGCCCAAGGTGACTTTTGGACCTCGACCAGCCTGCGCCAGGCCGCGGACGGGCTAGACCCCGCCAGCCCCTACCGATTCATCACCGAAAAAGGTCTTGAGAGCGCCAACCGGCACGAAGGCCTGCTCAGCAACGTGGACTTCAACACCTGGGTCAGCATGAGCCTGCAGCGCGCACTGGGTACGGTGCAAAGCCGCTTGCAAGACAGCCTGGCGGTGCTGGCCACGGTGGGCTCTACCGCGCCCTTTGTGGGCCTGTTCGGCACCGTGTGGGGCATCTACCACGCGCTGGTCAAAATCGGCATCTCGGGCCAAGCCAGCATCGACAAAGTCGCCGGGCCCGTGGGCGAGGCCTTGATCATGACCGCCATCGGCCTGGCGGTGGCAGTGCCTGCGGTGTTGGGCTACAACTGGCTGGTGCGCCGCAACAAGGCGGTGATGGAGGAAATCAACGCCTTTGGGGCGGACCTGCACGCCGTGCTGTTGTCCTCGGCCAAGAAGTAAACCGCCGGAGACTGCGCCATGGCCATGCACATCGGCACCGAGTCGGAAGACGACATCATGAGCACCATCAACACCACGCCCTTGGTGGACGTGATGCTGGTGCTGCTGATCATTTTCTTGATCACGATCCCTGTGGTGACCACCTCCATCCAGGTCAAGCTGCCACAAGAGAAAAACATGCCCCGTCAAGCTTTGCCGGAAAACCTGATCATCTCGGTGAACCAATCCGGACAGATTTTTTTGTACGACACCCCGATGAAAAACGCGGCGGACTTGCGTGAGCGGCTGAAAAAGTTCTCGGTGCTGCAACCTCAGCCTGAAGTGCACATTCGCGGCGACGCGCAAAGCGACTTTGCCGCCGTTGGGCAGGTCATGAACGCCGTGCAACGCGCGGGCATCGCCAAAGTCGGCTTCATCACCGACCCGGGGAACTGACATGAAACCGAGCACTGGCTTTCTTAGCCACCAGACCCCCAGCCTGAGCCCGCCCGATGAGGACGAGCTGATGGTGGACATCAACACCACGCCGCTGATCGACGTGATGCTGGTGCTGTTGATCATGCTGATCATCACCATTCCTGCGCAATTGCACGCGGTCAACCTGGACATGCCCGTAGTCAGTACAGCACCGCCACCCACCCCACCGCAGGTCATTCGCATCGACATCGCTGCCAACTCGGTGATCTCGTGGAATGGCCAAGCCTTGGCGGACCGAGCGGCTTTGCAGGCGCAACTGGCCCAGGCCGCTTTGCTGCAACCCCAGCCCGAGCTGCACATCCGCTCGCACCCTCAGGCCAAATACGAAGCTGCCGCTGCCGTGCTGGCTGGGGCCCAGCGGCAGGGTTTGAACAAACTGGGGATTTTGGGGACGGAAAAGTTCGGCAACTGAAAGGCGCTGGCTTTCATCTCGGTTTGCAAAGCGTGTGCCACACCCATCGCCCACGGGGTGGACTCCAAAAAGGCAGATCAACGACCCGCAGCACACCGTTCACAAAACAAAAAGCCCGACCAAGTCGGGCTTTTTGATGGGCTGAGCCAATGGATGATCAGTCGGCGTATTTGCCAGCCGCATCCACAGCGGCCTTGATCTTCACCATCTCAGCGGCCACAAACTTCTTGTGCTCAGCAGGGTCGGTGCGGTTGTCGTTCACCACGATGGCACCCAGACCTTCGTTCTTCTTGATGAATTCGGGGTCTTTCAAGGCTTTTTTAAGCGTGTCGTTCAACAACTTGGTGACGGCCGGTGGCGTGCCTTTGGGGGCATACAGGCCATGCCAGATGGTCAGGTTGAAGTTCTTCATGCCCATCTCTTGCAAGCTGGGGTAGTGCTTGAGCACGGGGTGGTTGCTCAAGGGCTTGGCCGTGGTCACGGCAAAAGCTTTCACGCGGCCACCCTCGATTTGGGCGGTGGTGTTGGTGGTCTGGTCACACATCATGTCCACCTGGCCGCCGATCAGGGCGGTCATGGCCGGCGCAGTGCCGCCAAACGGGATGGTCGTCATGGCATCCTTGGTCTGCACATTGCTCTGCCACAGCAGGCCACACAGGTGCGACGCAGAACCCAAACCCGCATGCGCGATGTTCAGCTTGCCCGCGTTGGCACGGATGTAGTTTTCAAAGTCGCGGTAGGTGTTCGCTGGCAACTGGGGCTTGCCGACCAACGTCATGGGCACGTCGTTGACCATGCCCAGGAACTCGAAATCTTCCAGCGGCTTGTAGGACAGCTTGCGGTACAGGGCAGGTGTAGCGGCCATGCCAATGTGGAACAACAGCAAGGTGTGACCATCGGGCGCGGCCTTGGCGACGCGGTTGGCACCAATGGTGCCGCCAGCGCCAGCGGTGTTTTCCACCACGAAGTTGCTACCCGGGATGAGTTTGCGCATGGCCTCAGCCAAGTCGCGCGCCACGCGGTCGGTTGGACCCCCCGCCGTGAACGGCACCACAATGGCGACCGGCTTGTTGCCAGGGTAAGTCTGGGCATGGGCACCCACAACCACAGCGGCCAATGCGGCTAATGCAAATAATTTTTTCATTTCAAAACCCCAAAAGTGATTAGTACATTGTAGAACCAAAGGGTGGAGGCGCCATGGCGGAAAACACTTAAACGCTTTCCCCAATTTACCGCTGGATACAAGGTCATGATCCAAATCAAGGCCCAGTCACACTCATTGGTAGCTTCTGGCGTCTTCAATCACCTTGCCGTCGTTGGCCAAGCTGCCCTGCGCCACCAGATGGACCTCGCCACGCAGCTTGGTCACATCGCGCACCGCTTCAGACACCCGGGCCTTGAGCGCATCGTCGGACACACGAGTGGTCTCCACATGCAAGGCCATTTGGTCATTGGCCATCTCACCCGTCACCACCAAGCGGGCTTTGCTCACTTCGGGAAAGCGCTTGACGATCTCGGCCACCTGGCCGGGATGCACAAACATGCCCCGGATCTTGGTGGTCTGGTCAGCCCGGCCCATCCAGCCCTTGATGCGTTGGCCGGTGCGGCCGGTGGGGCAAGGACCCGGCAGGATGGCCGACAAATCGCCCGTGCCAAAACGGATCAAGGGGTAGTCGGGGTTGAGCGTGGTGATGACCAGCTC
>NZ_JBILQU010000164.1:0-4012 GCF_044373035.1 Limnohabitans sp.
GCTTGACGCTGGACCTGACAGCCCGTGGCATGGGTGTGCGCAGCAACCGCTATTCCATGCTGGTCAAAGATGGCAAGGTTGCCACTTTGAATGTGGAAGGTCCAGGCAAATTTGAAGTCAGCGATGCGGCGACGCTGCTGGCACAAGCCAAAGGTTGAATGCCACTGGCCCAAAAAAAGGGACCTTGGGTCCCTTTTTTTGCTTCTTGAGCGGCTCAAGCGATATCAACTTTGAGGTAATGGGCACCCGCGAAGGGGTTGTGATAGTAGGGCGGTATCTCCACAAAGCCCAAGTCTTCGTAAAGGGCCCGGGCTGACTCCATGTCATCCAGTGTGTCGAGCAGGACGCAGCTGTAACCCGCTTTGCGTGCGGCGTCGAGAATGCCTTCCGTCAATTGACGGCCCAAACCCAAACCCCTGAAAGTTGGGCGCACATAGAGGCGTTTCATTTCGGCGGCATTGGAGTAATCAGAACTGTCTAAGGGGCGCAAGGCGCAGCACCCTGCCAAAGCACCGTCCACCCACGCCAACAAGAGTGCGCCGCGAGGCTCGGTGTATTCACCAGGCAAACTTTGCAGCTCGTTGTCGAAACCTTGGAAACACAAATCCACTTTCAGGCTGTCTGCGTACTCCTGAAAGATGGCGCGGGTCAACGCCCAGTCAGCAGGACTGGCCGGATGCTGCAATTGAACGATCGGCATGAACAAGTTGGACTAAAAAAACCAAACCACAGTGTAGCCGCAGGCGAATGGCCACCATGGGCTCAGCTGCCCATGGAGACTATGCCGAAAACAGCCATGGCCGAAACCGACAGCAGCACCACGGCCCAAGCACGGGAGCGGCCATGGTCGGCCGAGGGGACAACCGGATCAGACATGGACTTGTCCCCATGCCACATGGCGGGCACCAGCGACTGGCTTTTTCGCCAGCGGTACCAGACCAAGGCCAACAAATGAATGCATACCAAAAGGATCAAGGTGGTCTTGCCCCACCCTTTGTGCCAACTGGTGGCCAGAGCGACCCATTGGCCGGAAGCCAGTGAGGACAACGGCCCCATGTTGGCGATTTCATCGTCACTGATGAGACCCGTGCCCACTTGCAAGAACAAAATGAGCAAAAAAGCTATGACTGACCAGGATCCCAAAGGGTTGTGACCCGCAAATTGAGTGAGCCTGTCGCGACCTTGAAGGTAAGCCCAAACGCGCGAAGGACTGATGGGCAGATGTGACCAGCGAGACCAGTACCCGCCAAAAAAACCCCAAAGAACGCGAAACAGCAAAAGTGTCAAAACGCAATAACCCAAACGAAAATGCCACTGCATCGCGTTGCCGCCTATATTGCCCGTGATGACCAGGCCAGTCACACACAACACCAGCCCCCAGTGAAAAAGACGGGTGGGAAGATCCCAGATGCGAACTTGAACCATAAGGACTTTCATGGATGCGGATAAAGCCAAGATGTGAGAAACTGAAGCGCAGTCAGAGCATTGCGCTTTGGCCAACACATATCCCATTTGGAGTTGAACATGAAAACAATGTCAGGTCTTTTTAGCTTGGCCGTGGCGATGGCCGTGACCTTACCTGCTCAAGCGCAGTTTGCCAAGCCAGAGGATGCGGTCAAGTACCGCAAAGCAAGTTTCACGGTGATGTCCGCTCATTTTGGCCGTTTGGGCGCGATGGCCAACGGACGCATGCCCTATGACGCCAAGGCCGCAGCCGAAAATGCCGAAGTCGCGTTGACGCTGTCCAAATTGCCATGGGCCGCCTTTGGTGAAGGGACAGACAAAGGTGACACCCGCGCCAAGCCAGAAATCTGGAAAGAGTCTGCCAAGTACAAGGAAGCGGCAGACAAAATGCAAATTGAAATGGGCAAATTGAATGTGGCGGCCAAGGCAGGCAACATCGACGCCTTGAAAGCTGCTTTTGGTCCAGCCGCAGCGTCTTGCAAAGCCTGCCACGACAACTTCCGCAAAGATTGATGAAGGCTTCCTGAGGAGCGGGCCAACGGGCCTGCTGCTCAGGTTTCGGCCAAGAGTTTTTCAATCAGTTTGTGCAGCTCTGCAAAGTCAGGCGTCCCCACAAAGCGTTTGACGATCTCGCCCTGCTTGTTGACAAGAAACGTGGTGGGTGTGAGTTTGATGTCGCCCCACTCGCGAGCGACCGTGCCCGTGTTGTCAATGGCCACCCCAAAGGGCAGTTGTCGCGATTGGGCGAAATTGACCACATAACTGGGTGGGTCGTAGCTCATGGCCACAGCCAAGGTGACATAGCCGCGGTCTTTGAACTTGTTGTAAGTGGCCACCAGTTCTGGCATCTCGGCCACACAGGTGGTGCAGCTGGTGGCCCAAAAATTCACCAAAGCGACTTTTCCATGCAATTGCTTGGAGGTGATCTTGGAACCATCAAGCAACACAAAGATGGATTCAGGCGCGCGGTCACCGGAGCAGCCCCAAAGGGCCAAAGTCAGGCCCAGTACCCCACTCCAGAACAACAAACGGCGACCCACAAGTCGCAAATTCAAGGGCATGGCCAGCAGGGTTTTCATGGTTGAAAGTTTAATGCGTTTGCCATGCCAGTCGGTATGGGGGCCATTGCGGCTGTCCATTGCAGCCGTTCATCGCGCAGATGCACGCAAGCAGAAGTTGACTTCAAACCAGACCCAGCAAAAGCGCCAACAGACCTTGCGGGTCACTGACCATGGGGTCATGACCGGTGTGCATCTCCAACACTTGTGAGCCCGGCAGCCAAGCACCATCCCAAAATTGGGGGTCCACCATGCGCAGGCGGCTGACATCGATGGTGCCCAAAGGCGGCGAGGTGCAGTTGATGAAGGTGCGCAGCACGCTGGCCACACGTTGCGGATCAAAGTCGAGCACTTGGGTGTAAGGGCCGCCCGGGTGTGGGGTTTGACGTCTTTGTACCCAGGCATGGTCTTCATCGCTCAAGCCAAACACCGAAGGGTCCGGCGCGGGAAAGGCGTACAAGGGATGGGCTTGGGCTGCAGCGATGCGGGCGTTTCGGGTAGCGCTGGCGTGGGTGCTGCTCCAGCTTTCGCCGGGTTTGGGCAGTACCGCGTCCAGATAGACCAGGTGGCGCAAGCGCTCGGGCCTGCGGTCGGCCACGGCGGTGCCCAACATGCCGGCGTACGAATGCACCACCAGAACCACCTCGTCCATTTCTTCGGCATCCATGGCGGCCATCACGTCGGTGATGTGGGTTTCCAGATCAATACTGGGTTGGAGCAGATGGGCGCGCTCACCCACCCCGGTCAGGGTGACGGCATGAGCACGGTGCCCGGCACCCATCAGGCCTGGCAGGACCCGCTGCCAACACCACGCGCCGTGCCAGGCACCATGCACGAGTAAAAAATGCGCCATCAGATCACACCTTTGCCGCGCAGGGGCCCCAGTTTTTCAGCGTTCAAGCCCAAGACTTCTCCCAAAACTTCGGCGGTGTGCTGGCCCAGCATGGGGGGCGGAAAGTCCTGGCGAACAGGGGTGCGGCTCATCTTGATTGGGCTGGCCACCAGCTTCAGGTCGGGTTTGATCGGGTGTTGCCAATCCTGCACCATGCCGCGGGCCTGTATTTGCGGGTCCACAAAGACCTCGCTCAGGGTGTTGATCGCCCCACAAGGCACCTTGGCGGCTTCAAGGGCCGCCAGCCAGTCGGCCTTGGTGCGGGTTTTCAGGATGCCCTCCAGCAGGGGCACCAGGGCGTCGCGGTGGCGAACCCGGTCGGCGTTCAGCGCGTAGCGTGCGTCTTGAACCAGTTCGGGGCAACCCGCCACGGTGCAGAACTTGGCAAATTGCCCGTCGTTGCCGACTGCCAAAATCAGGTGGTCGCGGCAGCCGGGTGCTGAGCCGGTCGGGGCCATGACTTCGAACACCTGGTAGGGCACGATGTTTTGGTGCGCGTTGCCAGCGCGAGCCGGCACTTTGCCACTGACCAAATAATTAGAGCCCAAATTGGCCAGCATGGCGACTTGGGTGTCGAGCAAGGCCATGTCCACTTGCT
>NZ_JBILQU010000166.1:0-3992 GCF_044373035.1 Limnohabitans sp.
GGCACGATGGCTTTGATCGGCTTGTTGGGGTAGGCCTGGGCCAGTGCCTGAGAAGCCACAAGGCCGAGGCCCAGAGCGGCAGACAACAAAGTGGCGATGCGCAAACGTTTCATGGGGTCTCCATTGGTTAAGAAAATCATTCAATCACAAATGACAGCAGGTGCGCACTCAGGCATTTCCCGTGGGCGTCCAAGGCCAGTGAACGGGTCACGCCACCGCCCAGCGCGTTGTGCATGACAAAGTTGAGTGCGCCCAATTGGGGCAGGGCGTAGCGTTCCACCGGGCCGTGCACCGTGCCCGCAAAGTGGGCTTGCACGCGTTCGGCGCTCAGGTGTTGTTCCAGCAAGGCAAAGTCTTTTGGGTCGTAAGCAATCACCGATAAGGTGGACCGGTTGCCTTTGTCGCCGGTGCGGGTGTGGGCGATGTCGCGCAGCAGCATGTCAGTGTCCTTAGGCGTTGAGCAGCACGGTGCTGGTGTGCACAGATTCGCGGGGCATGAGCACGGCCGCTGCCGCAATCACTTCGCGCACCGAACGGGAGGCCCCGCCGCCAGCGGCTGGGCCGTTGGTGTAAAGCGCTTCGACTTCTTGGGCCACATGTTGTGCCTGATGCAAGCTGGGCACGCGCAGGGCCACGCGGGCGCGCACTTCGGCGGGTTCTTGCCTGCCAGCGGGTGAGGCGCTTGGCCCGAAGATGGCGTTCACGCCGATCAGGTCGTAACGGCTTTCAAAGTCGGCGAAACCTGCCAAGGCCAGGCGCTCGCGCACCACATCCAGCGCCAATTGGCCCCGTGCCTGCGCGCCGGGTCCGGCGTAGCTCATCTGGCCTTCGCCGATGAAGCCGTCGCGGTAACCCAGGGTGACCTTGAGCGTGTCGGTGCGCGGGTGGCCTTGGCCGCCTGTGGCTTGCACGCGGTCGGGCCCCAACTGCGTCAAGACCACCTGAGAAAAATCGGCCACCACATCGGGCTGCAGGTAGCCAGCCGGGTTTTCGATCTCATACAGCAGTTGCTCGGTGCAGGTGGCCACCGTGACGCAGCCGCCTGAGCCAGCCACTTTGGTGATGACGGCATCTCCCGAAGCGCTCACTTCGGCCAGCGGAAAACCCAGGCGCGCAAGATCGGGCACGTCTTTGTGGCCAGGGTCGGCAAAGTAGCCACCGGTGATTTGTCCGGCGCATTCCAGCAAATGCCCGACCAGCACACCTTTGCCCATCCGCGTCCAATCGTCAGCGGCCCAGCCAAAGTGGTGCACCAAGGGGGCCAAAAACAGCGCCGGGTCGGCCACGCGGCCGGTGATGATGACTTGCGCATCGGTTTGCAAGGCGGGCAGCAAGGCCTCAGCCCCCAAATAGGCGTTGGCCGAGATCAGCTGCGCTTGCAGATCGCCAAGAGTTTGTGTGGATTCGAGCACGGGCAAAGCCAAGCCGGTTTGCGTCAAAGTGGCCAGCACATCGTCACCCAGCACCACTGCCACTTTGACTTGCGGCAAGCCCAGTTCACGGGCCACGGCCAGCACTGCGTGCCCGGCTTGCAGCGGGTTGGCCGCGCCCATGTTGCTGATGATGCGGGTGCCTTGGCGAATGCAAGTGGGCAGGACGGCCCGCATGCGCGCTTGCAGCAGGGCGTCAAAGCCTGCGGCCGGGTCTTTGGATCGTTCAAGCTGCGCCAAGGCAATCGTGCGCTCGGCCAGGCACTCGAAGACGAGATAGTCCAGCTGGCCTTTTTCTGCCAGCTCCAATGCAGGCGGAATGCGGTCGCCCGCGTAACCGGCACCTGCTCCAATTCTTAGCGTTATGTTGTCCATTCGCCAAGCTTAAGTCCAAGCGCGCGCGTTGTCAGTCACCCAGGAAAGGCTCAGTACAACACAGCCACAGGCACTCGTCCCACGGTAGGCAAGCCCGCTTGGGTCCATGCCGTGAAACCGCCTCGGTACCAGATGACCTGGGTGTGGCCCATTTGGCGTGCTCGCATGGCCGCATTCACCGACAGCCAGCTTTCCGAGTTGCCGCAGTAAAAAACCACCGGTTTGTTCGGGTCGGGGGCGGCTGCTCGCAGCATCTGGCCAAAGCGCTCTGCATAGGGCTGCTCCAACTTGTCATCCTCGAAAGCCAGGCCGCTATTGATGAAACTGAGTGCACCGGGAATCACAGGTCCAAAGCTGGCCGCATCGATGACCACTGGGCGTTCGGCTTGCCGGAGGGCTTGGGCCAAGGTCGCGGTATCCCAGCGTTGAATGCCATCCAATGCTTTTGGGGTCATGCCCGTGAGTGCTTGTCCCCAACGCAATTTGGATGGCGTTCTTGCGCCCGGTTCATCGCGTTCTGCCACGATGCGTTCGGGCGAAGGTGTTGGCAACTGGCCCAACATGGCAGCAGCATGGGTGCTTGCCTCGTCGTAAAGCGGCAGTACCTCGTGCTCGTTGACAGAAATAAGTCGGCAGAGTTTGGGGTTGTTCTTGGCGTGATTGCAGTTGTAAAGCGCTCCCAATATGGCCAGCCCTGGGTCATCCACACCCCAGCGCACACCGTAACCCGTTTTGCCCCAGCCAATCGCCATGGCTTTGTTGTGGTTGGCGCTCAGATAGTTGTTGAAGGTGCGTTGTCCAATGGTCTTGCACAGCAACTGGCCTTTGCACAGTCCCTCAATCAGGGTATCGGCACGGTCCTGTAAATCCACCATGGGCGCACCCAATGACTTGCCAAAAAAGCCGAGCTGCACCTTCATGCTGTCAGGCAATTGCAGCGGCAAGGTCTCGGTTTGTGTCACCACACCCAAGCTGAAGGCGTCTTTGCCGATGTGTTGTTGGCATTGATCGAATGGTGTTTGACCGGTGGGGCAGAACCAGGGTGTGCGGTCTTTTTCTTGCGTGCGTTGGAGTTCGCGAACCCTTAAAAATCCAGAAGCCTCCTTGATGTCGTACAAGGCCTGGTTGATGACCTCGGCATCAAACTTGTCGCCCATTTGCTGCTTGTACAAGGCGTACATCTGGGGCATGAAGCTGGGATCGACGCGTTTGGTTTCCCGGTCGTGTGCACCGTGAATGCCGACCATGGTCACTCTTGGTAAGCTCCCGGAGCCAAAGGCGCGCACTTGTCCAGCCATGAAGATCAGGGAGCATGCTGACATGCAATAACCCGAAGCCACGGTGGTGATCTTGGCGTCACGCACAATCCGCGCCACTTGCATGCCTGTCCAGAGGTCACCCCCAGGCCCATTGACCAAAATCAGCCGCTCAATGTCACCTTTGGCGAAGGCCTCCTTGAACTGCAAAAAGTCCTGATCAACTGTGGGCCCTGTCGCGAAAAGGTCGTTGCCCACGCGCTCCAGGGTCATGGCATGTAAATTGGCGCAATGCCAAAGCGACAGACAAAAAACAAAAGCTTTGAAAACACGGTTCATGGTGACCTCGCACAACAGTAGACAAGCCGACTGCGATTTTTGCATCAATAAATAGTTTTTTGTATTCAATTTTAATTGGGGTCAGATCCCAATTAAACTGGCGTTTTCTTCCGGGAGTTCCCCATGGCCCGCCAGCCCCGCCTCACCGTTGCCGCTTACCCGCACCACGTCATTCAGCGCGGCAATGACCGCCAGGACATCGTGCGCGACGATGCGGACCGTGAGCGTTTGCTGGCGTTGTGGCAAGAGCATGCGCAAACTTTCAAGGTGGCCATCCATGCTTACGTGATCATGGACAACCACTTTCATTTGCTGCTCACGCCTGAAACAGACGATGGCCTGCCGCAGATGATGCAGGCGGTGGGGCGGGCCTATGTGCGCTATTTCAATTTGCGGCATCAACGCACCGGCACCTTATGGGAAGGGCGCTACCGCAGCAACTTGATTGAGAGTGAGCGCTATCTTTTGGCGTGCATGGTTTACATCGACCTGAACCCGGTGCGGGCGGGCATGGTTGGGCAGGCTGCCGACTTCAAATGGTCCAGTCACAGGCACTGTATTGGGCAGTTGAGCGACAAATGGGTGACGCCGC
>NZ_JBILQU010000165.1:0-3992 GCF_044373035.1 Limnohabitans sp.
TGCGGTGCAGCACGTTGTCGCGCAGCAGCAAGGCCGCCCGGCTGGGCGGTGGCGAGCCATCGGGCAAGGGCAGCGGCTGCTTCCAGGGCAGTGGCAGGCCCGCTGATTTGAACGAGTGCAGCGCCTGTGGAAGCTTGCGTTCGCGGGCGTGCTTTGCGCCTTGCAAACGCCACCACAGTTGGGACATGCTGTCTTGGATGTGACCCACCAGTTCGCCCTGCGCACTGACGGCAAAGTCCAGCCGGGGCCGGGCCAGGCTGCCGTGGTGTGGGTCGTACCAATCGTCCAGAATGTTGATGCCGCCACAAAAGGCGGTGTGCCCATCCACCACACACAGTTTGCGGTGCAGCCGACGCCAGCGGCTGGGGATGAGCAAGCCCATGGTGCCCAAAGGCGCATAAATTCGCCAATCCACCCCCGCCTGGGCAAAGCGCGTGCGCCAGACTTCAGGCAGCTGGGGCGTGCCCACACCGTCGACCACCAGCCACACACGCACGCCGCGCAAGGCCGCTCGCTCCAACGCCTCGGCCACCCGCACGGCTTCGCCATGGAGGTCAAAAATATAAGTTTCCAGCAACACATGCGAGCGGGCTTGGTTGAGTGCTGCGACCAAGGCCCCAAAGTAATCCTGCCCTCCCTCGATGAGGCGGATCTGGTGGCCGTCGCGCAGCGCTGGGTTGTGCCGCATGCTCAGTCGTCCCAGGCAAATTCAGCCACCAGGGGCAAATGATCGGACATGCGCTGCCAAATGCGCCCCGATGGCACCATGGCGTGCACAGGGGTCAGGCCCCGGGCGTACACATGGTCAAGCTGGTTCAAGGGCAAGCGCGAGGGATAAGTGGGTGTGGGCTGCTCGCGCCACTCCCGAAACCCGGCCTGCGCCATGCGCCGCCCCAGCCCCGTGCCCCAGTCGTTGAAGTCACCCGCCACCAGCACCGGCTCGTGGTCTGGGATGTCTTTCGAAATGTGGGCCAACAGAACCGCCAACTGGCGCACGCGGCTGGCAGGCACCAGCCCCAGGTGCACCACCAGCACATGCACCACGCGGTCCACCACCTCGACCTGGGTGTGCAAAAAACCGCGTTGCTCAAAGCGGTGGTCCGAGATGTCGCGGTGCTGGTGCCAAAGCACAGGCCAGCGCGAGAGCAAGGCGTTGCCGTGCTCGCCGTGGCGCGTGATGGCGTTGGTGCGGTAGACCACCTCGTAACCTTCGGGGGCCAAATACTCGGCTTGTGGCTGGCTGGGCCAATGCCTGAAATACGCCGCCTCGCGGCGGTGCTCGCGGCGCACCTCTTGCAGGCACACGATGTCGGCGTCGAGCTGCTCCACCGCATGGCCCAAGTTGTGGATTTCAAGACGCCTTGCAGGCCCCAGGCCTTGCACGCCTTTGTGGATGTTGTAAGTGGCCACCCGCAAAACCGGGTGTTCGTAGCGTTCGGGCTTCATAGCGGGGTGTTCGGTACAAAACGCGGCAGCATCAGGATGGCTTCGGCGTTGGAGGGGGAAAAGCACTGGTCGGCCGCGGCATGCCAGGGCAGCCATTGCGCTTCGGTGTGCTCACGCGGGCTGAGCACCACAGGCATGCGCTGCGGCACACACAGGCCAAAAACCCGCTCGGTGTTGCGGCTGACTTCGGGCGCATAGCGCCAGCGCCAAGCGGGGTAAATGTCGTACACGTTTTCAAGTTGCCAGTCTTGCAGGTGGCAACTCGGGTGGCAGGCGTCGATGCCTGTTTCTTCTTGCACTTCGCGGATGGCTGTGTCGAGCCAGCTTTCTTCAAGGTGGTCTTTGCTGCCCGTGACCGATTGCCAGGTGCACCAGTCGGCACGTCGGATCAGCAAGACGTCTTGCTCAGGCGTGTAAATGACGACCAGCACCGACTCCGGGATTTTGAAAGCGGCAGGCGATGGGTGGAGCGGTTGCAACATGGACGGGGCAGGCGCCAAATGAATGACCAAAAGATCAATTCATTGTAGTCAGCCCCTTGACTGACACTGCGTCGCGCGGCACGGCGTGCATCAAGCTTGGCGACGTTTGTGCGGCATGACCGCCAGCAACTGTGTTTTTTGCAGGGGTTTGGACAAAAAGGCGTTCATGCCCGCAGCCGTGGCCTGTTCAGCCGCGTCGTTCATCACATCGGCCGTGAGTGCCACGATAGGCACCAGCCCCCGCGCTCCAGTCAAGGCACGAATCTGGCGGGCACTGCTCAGGCCATCCATGACGGGCATGTGAATGTCCATCAGCACCAGATCAAAATCGGACTGACTGGCCTGCGTGAGCGCTTGTTGGCCGTCCTCGGCAAAGCTGACCTGGTGGCCCATGCTTTGCAGCAACAAGCCCACCACTTTGCGGTTGACCGGATGGTCTTCCGCCACCAGAACACGCAAGGGCTCAGTGACTGAGACCTGATGGGCGCCGTCATGGACCGG
The DNA here is from genome assembly GCF_044373035.1 of Limnohabitans sp. GTDB lineage: Bacteria > Pseudomonadota > Gammaproteobacteria > Burkholderiales > Burkholderiaceae_C > Limnohabitans_A. The sequence goes on from NZ_JBILQU010000165.1 coordinate 2,430, forward strand.
GCTGGCCCCTGCTGGGGGTGCTGGGGGTGCTGGGCCAGGTGCGGTCGACTGAGCTGCCCAAGGGGTTTTCAAGCTCAGGGTGAACACCGAGCCTTGGCCCAACTGGCTGCGGGCACTCAACTCGCCGCCCATCAGTCGGGCCAAGGATCTGGAAATCTCCAGTCCCAGACCCGTTCCCGATTGTTTGCGCGTCAGTGAGGGGTCGCCCAAGTGGAAGCGCTCAAACAAACCTTGTTGGGTGGCATCGCTCATGCCGATGCCGGTGTCGGCGATGTCGATCTGCCAGAGCACGCCGTCGGTCAGCGGTTCACGGCGAACACGGATATCGACCTGCCCCTGTTCGGTGTACTTGATGGCATTGCCGATCACATTGAAAAGAATTTGCCGCAAGCGCAATGGGTCGAGCATCACGACACGCGGCTTGTACAGGTCGCCCGTCAGTTGCAGTTGCAAGCCTTTGTTGAGCGCTTGCACCCGCATGAAACGGTGCACTTGCTGCAAAAAGTCTTCCATGTCCGTGGGTTCCGGTTTCACTTGAATTTTTCCGGACTCCAGTGCCGAGACCTCCAGCACATCGTTGAGCACCGCCAACAAGTGGGATGCGCTGCCCATGGCGGTTTGAATCAAATCGGCCTGCTCGGATCCGGTCTGGGTTTTCTCGAGCAAGCCCAGCATGCCCAATATGCCGTTGAAAGGCGTGCGCAACTCGTGGCTCATGTTGGCGAGAAAACGACTTTTCCCCTGATTGGCGCTTTCGGCTTGTTCTTTGGCTTGCAACAATTGGACATGCAAACGTTGTTGCGCCATTTGGGCCTGACTTTGCTTGCGCTCGTGCACATACAAACCCACAGCGCCCAACACCAAACCCAGGATCTGCGCCAGCGTGAGCCAGGCGATCCATTGGCTTTGTTCGCGCACAGTGGCCACTTGTTTTTGTACCCATTCGCCCATGACCATGTCTGAGGCCGAGTTCAGGGCCTGAACCTCAGGCGCCATTTGCTGGAGCTCCGTCATGAGCGAAGACCACGCGGGTGATGCCCAGTCTTGCCCATCGGCCAAGGGGGTGGATCTGGCCACCCAGCTGACCAAGCGAGGGGCCAACGCGGTGTATTCCTCACGGTGGTGTACCCGTTCACGACTGGAGCTGTTGAGCAACAAATCGATGCGGCTGACCAAAATATCAAAGCGCAAAGACCGATCTGCTGCAAAGTCCGGCGGGGTCATGCCCGGCCGAGCAAGGTCTGCACGCGTCATGGCCGCATCGAAACGCCACAACTCACGCTCCAGATTGGTGGTGATGGCCGTGAACGAGTCGTCCTTCAGTCGCGCAGCAGCCTCCAGAGCCTGTGCTTGACGCCATTGCACGGTGGTGCCCACCACCAATGCAGAAATCACCAGAATCGCCACGAAGGCCAGGCCCCAAAAGAACCGAGACGGTGCAAGGTCTTTCAGCTCTGGAGTCTCAGGCGTGGTGTCGCGCGTTTGCATCACTCCACCTCAATGGCCTTGAGCTGCCAGATGGAGCGCTCGTAATAGATCTTTTGCTGGAGTTCTTTTTTGGCG
>NZ_JBILQU010000167.1:0-3976 GCF_044373035.1 Limnohabitans sp.
CACACCTGACCAAGTGCGCACACTGTCGGGCCAACCATGCAGCAAAATCACTGTGCGTTGCGCGCTCGGGTTCCACTCTTGGTAGCCGATGCGCAACACATCGGTGTCCACAAACTTCATATCAGGCGGCATCTGTCACTCCTTGTCTCTCACGCCTTGCATGAACACGCACTCACAAGCCTGGCGCACCGGCCGACATGAAACCGCCATCGACGGGCAAAGCCACCCCCGTGGTGTAGCTGGCCTCATCCGACACCAGGTACATCACCGCCGCCGCAATCTCGCTGGTCAAGCCATACCGCGCCATGGGAATCGCCTTGGCGTATTCAACGCGAAACTGCTCCGAGTGCAACTCGCGCGTCATGGGCGTGTCTACGGGGCCAGGGCACACCGCATTGGCGGTGATGCCATGCTCGGCCAACTCCACCGCCATTTGCCGGGTCAAAGCCACCACCGCCCCTTTGGAGGTGCCATAGGCCGTGCGCCCTTTGCCCACAGCCCGCAAACCCGCCACCGAAGCGATGTTCACAATGCGGCCCCAACGCTGAGGCACCATCAGCCGAGCGGCGTGTTGGGCGCACAACAAAGTCCCTGTCACATTGACCGCCATGGTGGCCACGAAGTTGTCCAAAGGAAAATCCAGGAAAGGGAAAACCTTGGCGATGCCAGCACTGTTGACCAGCACATCACATCGCCCATCTTGCGCCCCCACCGCCGCAAACACCTGCGCCACCGAGCCCGGATCGGCCACATCCAGCAGCACAGCTTGGGCTTGCCCCCCTTGTTTTTGCAGTTCTGCCGCCCAAGCCTGTGCACTTTGCACATCTTTGTCGGCCACCCACACCTTGAACCCTTTGGCGGCCAAAGCCAGGCCCACCTCAGCGCCAATGCCTTTGGCCCCACCGGTCACCAGGGCCACGCGCCCATTTGAAGCTGACAACGTCATACACACCCTCTATTCATTGGCCCAAAACACACCCAATCGACCGCTGCAAACGCGTTCAAGCCTCGCGCCCCCTCAAGGCCTGGACAAAAAAATCAACCGACCCCATTTGACCGCCTTTCAAGGAGACCTCCAGCTGGCGCAAATGGGGCTTGTCGGACAAGAGCTTGCACAAAGGTGCACCCGGCGCCAAGCGGGCATGCACTTGCAAGGCCTGAGGGCCCAGCCGCTGCATGATGGCGCTCGATGTGTCGCCGCCTGAGAGCAGCAAACGCCGCACCTCCACGGTTTGCAGCACCCGCTCGGTCAACTCACCCAAGCACTCGCCCACCAAACGCCCGCCTTGCACCGCAGCTTTCGCCTGCGACAGCCCCGAGGCCATCAATCGCTCGCGCATTTGGCCGATGCGCGCATCCCCCGTGCCGCGCGCCGTGTGCACCACCACGCTGCGCCCGATGCGCCAAGCCGAGACAATCGCCTGGGCCATGTCAGCCAAGGCCTGCTCGCGCTGCGTGAGCCATGCACACACATCCAAAGCCACCTCGGCAAAGCCCGCCTGCACGGCCACATCGACTTGCTGCGCGCTCAAGGCCGAAGCACTGGCCGACACCACCAGCACCTGGGAAACAGCCGCAAACCCTTCAAAAGACGAGGCCTGCGCAGGCCATGGCGTGGGCGAACCTTCACGCCACCATTGCGTCAAGGCGTATTCCAGCCCCGAAGAGCCCACCGCAAACATCGGCCCCGCTCTCAAAGCCGACAAACGCGTCAAATGCCGCCCGGTGGCCGTCAGGTGTTCCGGTCGGGTGCCATCGAACAGCAAAGCCTCGCAGGACGACGCCATCAAACCGTCCACCTCGGCATCCTGCTGCGCCTCGGACCGCTCCAAGACGGGCAGCGTGACACCCGCCACCGTTCGGCGCGTCTGCATGGACAAATGCCTGGCCAAGTCAGACTCGGTCATGGGCGTCACAGGGTGCACACGCATGATGGGATGGCGGTCGATTCGATGCACTTGGCCATCCGTTGCCGAACGCGCAAACAAGTGCCCAAAAACGCAATAACGGCCCAAGGCCGGGTTGGCCGCCACCACCGGAATCACACCGGAGCCAAAGGCCTGGCGCGCCAAATCCATCACATGCCCGATGCTGCCCACATCGGGATGGCTGTCAAAAGTCGAGCACACCTTGTAATGCACCAAGGGCACCGGCAACCGGGCCAAAGCGGCCAAGACAGTCGGCAACTCTTCATCCATTTCATCCGGGCTCATGGAACGGCTGTGACCGGCAACGCCCACGGCGTCAAACGGCCCCAAGGCCTCGAGCAATGCCGCACTGGGCACCTGCAAAAACAAAGCGCAACGAAGCCCCGCAAAGGTCAGCACCTCCAGCGCATCGGTCGAGCCTGTGAAATCATCGCCATAAAAAGCCAGCCGCATGGCGCTTGTGGGTGTGGGCGTGGGTGTGGGTTCAGTCATCGGTCAGCTCACCCAAAATGCGACAAGGCCCGGGCCAAAGCGCTCTGACTGACGGCGGCCTGCTGCAGGTCCACACCCGCAACGGCCGCCTCCCAGGCTTGGCGCATGCTTTGCACCCCGGCGGCGGTGCCGTCCGGGTGGCCAATGATGCCCCCGCCAGCCAAATGCATCAGGTCGCAAGAGGCCAGCTGCCGGTAAATTTCCGGGGCCAAACCGGCCCATTGGCCGGAAGAAAAAACAGGCATCAAAGGCTGCAAGCCTGCAAACGGACGCAAGCAGTCCTGCGCATTGGCAAACACCGACGCATCAGGCTCCCAAAATTTGCTGCTGGGCCCATTCACATGCAGATGGTCCACCCCCGCCAGCCGCCACAATTTTTGGTAGGCTGCAAAAGAAAACCCCAAGCCGGGGTGGCGCGTCAAGGCTCCCCAACCATTGCGGTGGCCATGGATGGGCAAAGCGATGTTCTTGCGCAAATGCTCCACCCCGGCAAAACCCATCCAATTGACACTGACCATGACACACGTGCCACCGGCAGCCGCCACAGCATCGCTTTGGCGCAGCATGTCATCTATCGAGCCTGACACATTGAAGGCATACATCGGCATGCGCCCCAAGCGATCGGCATGGCGATGCAGCACCGGCATCACCGCTGCCAGCCGCGCCGCAAACGGCTCGTAAGGCGCATTGGCCATCAATTCATCGTCCTTGATGAAATCAATCCCCGCAGCGCACAGCGAATCCACCAGCTGCGCCGTTTGCTCGGCACTCAAACCAATGCTGGGTTTGACGATCGTGCCCACCAAGGGACGATCGTGCACGCCTGTCAACTGGCGCGTGCCCTCGATGCCAAACGCCGGCCCCTGAAACTCGGCGGCATAAGCAGGCGACAAATCCAGATCGAGCAAGCGCAAAGCCGTGACCTCACCGAGCTCAAACAAATTGCCCGCCACCGTGGCCAACAGTGAAGGCAAATTGGCCCCCACGTTGTCCACCGGAAACGCAATCTCGATTTCGGCCCGCTCAAAAGGCCCGTTCAGCCCCTGGCGCTGCAGCAAAGCACTGTGCAGCGTGGGTTGCGCGCTGGCCGTTATCGGCAGCACACGGGTGACCCGGGCACGTGAGCGCTCTTTCAATTGCGCGGTTTCGCCGGGCAAGGTGACGAAGGTGCCACTGGACTGCTCTCCGGCAATGATTTCGGCCACCTTGTCGGAGGGCACCGTGCTTTCAACGAAATACCGGGCTGTGAATTCGGAACGCGCACCAGGCTGGCTCATGGGTCAAGTCTGCTAATGGAGAAGAAGCCAGCATCGTATGACGCTTGATGGGCCACCACAAGGCAGAACCGTTCAGAAAAAAGCCATCGTGCGCACTTCGATGCTTTCGCGCTTCAAGGCATCGGGCGCGGTATCAGGGTGCTCAAAAGCCGAATGCCCCATGAACCGACAGCGACCATCGGTGGCCGAGTCATAGGTTTTGAGCAACAAGGCGTGGTGCGCCTCCATGAATGGAAAGAACATCCAGCGGTGTTTGGGCGAATGCCGCATCACGTAAAT
>NZ_JBILQU010000168.1:0-3951 GCF_044373035.1 Limnohabitans sp.
ACTCCGCCCCCACCGCCAACAACGCCATCACGCCCGAGCGCCTGGCCAAAGGCCAGCAACTGGTGACACAAGGCGACGCCACACGCGGCCTGCCCGCCTGCACCCAGTGCCACGGCGTGCGCCTGACGGGCGTGCAGCCCAACGTACCGGGGCTGCTGGGCTTGCCGCTCGATTACCTGAACGCGCAGCTGGGTGCCTGGCAAACCGCGCAGCGCCGCGCCCACGCCCCTGACTGCATGGCCGAGATCGTCAAGCGTTTGCCTGCCGAAGACTTGATCGCCGTGTCGAGCTGGCTCGCGCGCCAGCCGCTGCCTGCCGACACACGCCCTGCCGAACGTGCCCCTGCGGGGCCTGTATTGCCTGAATCCCTGCGCTGCGGCAGTGCTCCCGAGTTGTCGGCCACCGCCGCCAAGCCTCTGAATGGGAGCAAGCCATGAAGCGCCCATGGCAAGGCATGCACCCGGTCAAACGCCTGGGCTGGATCACACTGATCAGCCTGCTGGTGCTGGCCATGGGGGTCGTCTGGGACAACTGGGGCGACTTGGTTCTGCCCACCCCAACCACGACCAACGAAACAGCGCAAACCCCACAGGCCAACGCAGTCCAAATCGAGCAAGGCCGCTACCTGGCCCTGGCGGGCAATTGCATGGCCTGCCACACCACCCGGGGCGGCGCACCTTTTGCGGGCGGGCGGCGCATCGACACGCCCTTTGGCGGCGTGTACAGCAGCAACCTCACGCCCGACCCGGCCACGGGCTTGGGGCAATGGACTGCGCAAGACTTCTGGCAAGCCATGCACCGTGGCCGCTCCAAAGACGCTCGCTTGCTGGCCCCGGCTTTCCCCTACAACCACACCAGCGTCATCACGCGCCAGGACAGCGATGCCATCTTGGCTTGGCTCAAGACCCTGCCCCCGGTGGTGCAGGCCCCGCCGTCCCACACCCTGGTCTGGCCCGTGGGCACGCAGCCCGCACTGGCCGTGTGGCGCAGCCTGTTTTTTGAGCCCAGCCCTTTTCAGGCCGACAAGTCCCAAACCGCTGAATGGAACCGGGGCGCCTATCTGGTGCAAGGCCTGGGTCACTGCGCCGGCTGCCACAGCCCACGCAACGCGCTGGGGGCCAGCGGACCCGTCCGCGATTTGTCCGGCGGCCTGATGCCGGTGGTCAACTGGTACGCCCCCGACCTGACGCGCGATGCCGAATCGGGTCTGGCCAGCACCCCCTTGCCCGAGATCGTGCGCCTGCTGCGCACCGGCGGGTCGGCCACGGCGCAAACCAGCGGCCCCATGGGCGAAGTGGTGCAGCACAGCCTGCAGCACCTGAAAGAGGCCGACCTGCAGGCCATGGCGGTTTACCTGCAGTCAAGCGCCCAAAGCACACCCCAGCCCGCGCCAGCGGCGGCCAAGCCCAGCCGCATCAGTCTGCAAGTGGCCACCCAAGGCGCCAAAGTCTACGAACGCCAATGCCTGCAATGCCATGGCGAACAAGGCGAAGGCGTCAAAACCGCATCGGGCGAAGTGGCCTACCCCGCCCTAGCGGACAACCGCGCCGTGCTGCTGAAAGACCCCACCAACTTGGTGCAACTGGTGCTTTATGGTGGCTACGGCCCGGCGACCACAGGCCACCCCCGACCCTTTGGCATGCCGCCAGCCGTGTTGGAGTTGGACGACCGGGACATCGCCGCCGTGCTCACGCACTTGCGCACCCAATGGGGCAACCAGGCGAGCGAAGTCACACCCTTGCAGGTCAACCGCATCCGTGCCGCACAAGGCCAATGACGGCCCTGTAGAAGCGGTCTCCGGCCGCGAAACACGAAGGCAGAAAGGCCCATCGCGGTCAAAGACCGCTCCCACAGGCAAAGAATGCCATCGTGCGCTGTCATCTGTGCGAACCGATGAACGGGGGGATCCGGCTAGCATTGACGCATGAACACATCGCTTTACATCCTCACCGGCGCTTCGCGCGGCATGGGTCTGTCCATGGCCGAGCAACTGCTGCAAAAGGGCAACGCTCTGCTGTGCATCTCGCGCCATGCCAACCCCGATCTGGCCTCGGCCGCACAAAAGGCGAATGTCCCGCTCACTCAGTGGACGCACGATTTGGCCGATGGCCAAGGTGCCAGCGAACGACTGCGCGAGTGGCTGCAAAGCCAGAACCCAGCCCATTTCGCCAGCGTCAGCCTGATCAACAACGCGGGCGTCATCCCGCCCATCGCCCCGCTGCGCCAGTCCCAGCCCGCCGACCTGGCCCTGGCCCTGCGCGTGGGCCTGGAAGCGCCCATGGCCTTGACTGCCGCGTTCTTGGGGGCCACAGAAAGCTGGCTCCTGCCCCGCAAAGTGCTCAACATTTCATCGGGCTTGGGCCGTTACCCCATGGCCTCGCAAGCGGGCTATTGCGCTGCCAAAGCGGGCATGGACCACTTCACCCGCTGCCTGGCGCTGGACGAAGCCCTGCACGCCAAGGGTGCCAAAGTCTGCTCGCTCGCCCCCGGCGTGATCGACACCGACATGCAGGTGCAGTTGCGCGGCGCAGCTGGCGAATCGTTTCCGGACCAGTCGAAGTTTTTACAACTCAAAGCCCAGGGCCAGCTCAGCTCACCGGCACAGGCGGCCGAACAGGTGCTGCGCTTTCTGGCACGGCCCGATTTCGGACGTGAACCCGTGGCCGACGTGCGAGGCTAAGCCCTCATCCCCAAAAATGCAGTCGACGCGTATTTCGGACCTTGAGGGTCCGACGTTTCATCTCTTCGCGAAGCCACACTTGTCAGGCCGCTGTAGCCATTGCGACTGACACTGGTTGGCGTTGTACCCATCCCCATTTGTCAATTTTTTTAAATTTGGAGACCTCCCATGAGCCGTGAAGTTGTTGTTGTCAGCGGTGTGCGCACCGCCATTGGTACCTTTGGCGGCAGCCTCAAAGACATTGCCCCCACCGAGCTGGCCGCGCAAGTCGTGCGCGAAGCCCTGTCACGCGCAGGCACCTCAGGCCAAGACGTCGGCCATGTGGTGTTTGGCCATGTGGTCAACACCGAACCCAAAGACATGTATTTGTCGCGCGTGGCGGCCATCAACGGCGGCTGCGGCGAAGCCACCCCCGCGTACAACGTGAACCGCCTGTGCGGCTCGGGCCTGCAGGCCATCGTGAACGCCAGCCAGTCCATCTTGCTGGGTGACTGCGACATCGCCATTGGCGGCGGCGCAGAAAACATGAGCCGCGCGCCTTACGCCAGCCTGGCCACCCGCTTTGGCGCACGCATGGGCGACACCAAGATGATCGACATGATGGTCGGCGCCCTGCACGACCCCTTCCACAACATCCACATGGGCGTGACGGCAGAAAACGTGGTCGCCCAATACGGCATCACCCGCGAAATGCAAGACGCGCTGGCGCTGGAAAGCCACAACCGCGCCGAGCGCGCCACTTTGGAAGGCCGCTTCAAGGAACAGATCATGCCGGTCATGCTGAAAAGCAGAAAAGGCGACGTGGCCTACGCCACCGACGAGCACTTCCGCCCCGGTTGCAAGCTCGAAGACATGGCCAAACTCAAGCCCGTCTTCGTCAAGGAAAACGGCACCGTGACCGCGGGCAACGCCTCGGGCATCAACGACGCGGCCGCTGCCGTGGTGCTGATGGAAGCCGGCGCCGCCAAGGCCCGTGGTGCCAAGCCCATGGCCCGTCTGGTGGGTTACGCCCACACCGGTCTGGACCCCAAGATCATGGGCGTGGGCCCGATCTCGGCCACACATGCTGTGCTCAAGAAAACCGGCCTCACCGTGAACGACCTGGATGTCATCGAAGCCAACGAAGCCTTTGCTGCGCAGGCCTGCGCCGTGACGCGCGAGTTGGGTCTGGACCCGGCCAAAGTCAACCCCAACGGCTCGGGCATTTCGCTGGGCCACCCGATTGGCGCCACCGGCGCGCTGATCACCGTGAAAGCCCTGTACGAGCTGCA
>NZ_JBILQU010000061.1:0-17316 GCF_044373035.1 Limnohabitans sp.
CAGAGCATGCGGAAATTCCATGGCGAAGCATGCGCGGCATGCGCAACCGCATTGCACACGGTTATTTCGACATCGACCTTGCCGTGGTTTGGGGCACGTTGCAAACAGCCCTGCCCACACTCAAAGTTCAGCTTGATTCCATCGTTCCTGAGTGAGCCAGGCTCGGGGCTTAAAGCCATATTCAATGCACATGGGTGGCCATACCCCATGACTTACGCAAATAACGAACTTTACGAGATTAACAAATCAACTTAAAATTACGGCGCCGGCATCTTGGGTGCTAGCCCCGTTTCGTTGGTCAAGCGGATGCACCAGGAAGAACACCATGAACACCCTCACCTTCCCCCTTTCGGCCGCACCGGAAATGCCCCGTGACAAAGCCAGTGAACAAGACCCCTACGCCTCAGAAGCGCAAACCAATGCGCTGCTGCACTTTGGCGCGCAGTACCGGCTGCAACGCATTCAGGCCGCTGACATGATCACCACCGACGAAGCCGCTGCCCTGTCGGGCACCACCCGCGTGACCATGAACGCCTGGATCAAAAGCGGCCGCTGCATTGGCGTGTCGCACCTGCGCCGGGGCTACAAGCTGCCCCGCTGGCAGTTCGAGCCGTTCATCTTTCCGGTCCTCGCACCCATGGCCGCCGCCTTGGGTTCGACCGACGGCTGGCAATTGCTGGCTTTCCTGGAAAGCCCGCACCCGGCACTGGACGGCCAGTCACCCCGCACCGCACTGAAGCAAGGCACAACTGCCCAACGCGTGATCGATCTGGCGACGGCAGAGGGGCATTGACCGCTTCTTTCCTTCAACTCCTGCAGCTTGCGTGCGTTGCGCTGCTGAATTTTCTGGACTCGAATTGAGAGGGCTCGTGGGCCGATTGCCTCAGAACCTCGCTAAACTTGCCCCATGCACCCCGCCATAGCCCAACACCGTGCCGACATTTCGGCCATCTGTCAGCGATACCAAATCCGCCGACTGGAGGTGTTCGGCTCGGCTGCTCGCGGCGACGACTTTGATGCCGAGCACAGCGACACCGACTTTTTGGTGGAGTTTTCAAAAGAAGCACCCGCCGACCTGCACCGCTTTTTTGGCATCAAGTCCGAGCTGGAATCCTTGTTGGGTCGGGGTGTCGATCTGGTCGAGCCCGGTGCCGTGCGCAACCCCTTTGTGCTGGCGAGCATCAACCGGTACCGCGAGGCGATCTATGCAACGTGACCCACGCGCTTTTTTGTGGGATGTGCGTGAAGCGGCACAGGCCATTCAAACTTTCACAGCAGGCTTGGATGTTGCCTCCTACGAAAACAATCAACTGGTTCAGGCCGCAGTTGAACGCAAGTTTGAAGTGATCAGAGAAGCCCTGAACCAACTCTCCAAGTTGGATGCAGCCATGGCAGCTCAACCGCCTGACCTGCCTCAAATCGTGGCGTTTCGGAATCAATTGATCCATGGTTACGCCACGGTCAACCCGAGTACGGTGTGAACCATTGCTCAACAGTCTCTGCCTGGTTTGATCAAAGCCGTTCAGGCTTTGCTGGGCGAGTAAGCTTAATTAATGGGTACGAACCAACCCAATTCGGGTATTTCGCCTGACCACAGCCAGCCGCCCATGACCACCCCACACATCACCACCCTAGAAGCCCTGCGCCAGCTCTACGGCCCGGCCCGAGAGCGCGCACTCAAAAAAGAAATCCCAGCGCTGGACGCGCATGCGGTGCAGTTCGTCGGCTTGTCGCCTTTTGTGGTGCTGGCCAGCAGCGACGCAGACGGACACATGGACGCGTCGCCGCGCGGGGGCGAGCCGGGTTTCGTCAAGGCGCCCGACGCGCACACGCTGCTGCTGCCCGACGCACCGGGCAACAACCGGCTGGACACGCTGGAGAACATCATCGCCACGGGGCGGTTGGGTTTGTTGTTCATGGTGCCGGGTTTTGACGAGACCTTGCGCGTCAATGGCCGCGCCGTGCTGTCCACCGACCCGGCTAATTTGGCGCTGTGCGCCGATGCACGGCGCGCGCCCGCGCTGGTCATTCGCGTGGCGGTGGAGTCGGTATATTTGCACTGCGCCAAGGCGTTCATGCGCTCGCAGCTTTGGGATGCATCGCGTCAAGTCGCCCGTGGGCAGATGCCCAACATGACCGAGATGCTGCGCGATCAGATTCGCGCCTTCAAAGGCGAAGAGATTGAAGGCGAAACTCAGGCCCAGATGATGGAACGCTACCGGCAATCGCTTTAGTGATCCGACCCGTTGAAGTTTGAATTACCCATGTTTTTGCCGCAGGGTACGGCTGAGCAAGATGACCGGAATCAAGCCCACCAGCACCAGCGCCAGCGAGGGCAGCGCGGCCTCACCCAGGCGCTCATCGCGCGCCAGCTGATAGGCCACCACCGCCAGGGTGTCGCTGTTGAAGGGGCGCAGCACCAAGGTGGCGGGCAGCTCCTTCATCACGTCCACAAACACCAACAAGGCCGCCGCCATGGTGGTGCGTTGCAGCAAGGGGGCGTGCACGCGGCGCATCAGGCCCCACCCGGTCACGCCCAGCATGCGGGCCGAATCATCGAGGCTCACAGGAATGCGGGCGTAGCCGCTTTGCACCGACTGCAAGGCCACCGCGCAAAAGCGTACCAGATAGGCCCACACCAGGCCCAGCGAGGTGGCCGTGATCCAGGACCCGGCCGAAGACGCAGGCCAGATTTGCTGAGTCCAACCCACCGGCAGCAACAAGCCCACCACCACCACCGCCCCGGGAATGGCATAACCCAAACCGACCAGGGCAATCGACCAACGGCTGATCGCATCACCGCGAGTGCGCACGCTGAAAGACAAGGCCATCGCCACGCCCACGGCGAGCACAGCGGTCACCGCGCCCAAGCGCAAACTGGTCCAGGCCCATTGGCCAAAACGCTCCCAGGGCAGCGCGGTGGTCTCACCCATCAAAGCGCGCAGCATGATGAGCACGGGCAAGACAAAACCCAGCAGCACCGGCAAGCCGCACAGCCCCCAGGCCAGCACGCGGTGCACCCCCATCAGTTGAACCGGCTGGGCCTCGGCAGAGCCCTGACGCGATCCACGCCCTTGGTTGAAGCGCATGCGCTTTTGGGCGCGTTGCTCCAACTGCAGCAAGACCACCACCACGGCCAGCAACACCGTGGCCAGTTGCGCGGCGGCGATGCGGTTATCCATCGAAAGCCAAGCCTTGTAAATACCGGCCGTGAAAGTCTGGATGCCGAAGTAACTGGACACCCCAAAATCGGCCAGGGTTTCCATGAGGGCCAGCGCCACACCGGCCGCCACAGCTGGGCGGGACAGCGGCAAGGCGATTTCGCGGATGCGACGGGACAAAGGCGCGCCCAGCAAACGGGCTGCTTCCATCAGGCCCGAAGCCCGCTCGACCAAGGCAGTGCGGGCCAGCAAATACACATAAGGGTAAAGCGAGAGCGTGAACACCAGGGCCGCGCCCCAGACGCTGCGCACATCGGGCCACAAACGCCCCTGCAAGCCCAGCGCCTCGCGCAAAGCCCCCTGCAGCGGGCCGCTGAACTGCAAGAAGTCGGTGTAGGCATAGGCCACCACATAAGCCGGCATGGCCAGCGGCAGCAGCAGCAGCCACTCCAACACCCCGCGCCCCGGAAAATCGAACAGCGTCACCAGCGCTGCGGTGGCCAAGCCCAGCACCGTCACACCCACCGCCACCATGAGGCAAAGACCCAGGGTGGTCAACGCGTAATCGGGCAGCACCGTGCGAGCCATCTCCAGCAAGATGTTGGCACTCTCATCGCTCCACTGCACCCACGAACCCAGCACGGCCAGCACAGGCAAGGCCAAAACCAGTGACAGCAAGGCAAACAGCAAGGAGGGAAAGCCCGATAAACGGCGGGCCAAAGTGGTCAGCATAGGCTTCGATTGTAGGAGCGCAAAACAACCTGCATACAATCCAGAGCATGTTTCTAGAACTCCGCCAACTGGACATCCAATACCCCGGCACCACCGCTTTCGCCGTGCGAGGGGTGAACCTTGGGCTGAGATCGGGCGATATCGGTGTGCTGATCGGGCCTTCTGGCTGCGGCAAAACCACCTTGCTGCGTGCGGTGGCAGGGCTGGAGCCCATCTCAGGGGGGCAGATTTTGCTGTCCAACCGGGTGGTGAGTGAAAAGGGCCACACCGAGCCGGCTGAGCGTCGCCGCATCGGCATGGTGTTTCAGGACTATGCGCTGTTTCCGCACATGGACGTAGGCCGTAACGTCGGCTTTGGCCTGGAACACCTGCCCAAAGCCGAGCGCCAAAAACGGGTGGCCGAGGTGCTGGAACTCGTGGGACTGACCGGCTCTGACAAGCGCTTTGCCCACGAGTTGTCGGGGGGCCAACAGCAACGCGTGGCGCTGGCCCGCGCCCTGGCTCCCAAGCCCGACCTGCTGCTGCTGGATGAGCCGTTTTCCAACCTGGACATCGACCTGCGCGAACGTCTGGCGCAAGAAGTACGCAACATCCTCAAAGCCGCCCAGGCCACCGCCCTGCTGGTCACGCACGACCAGCTCGAAGCCTTCGCGATCGGCGACGTGATTGGTGTGATGAACGAAGGCCAGTTGCACCAGTGGGACGACGCCTACAGCCTTTATCACCGTCCGGCCACCCGCTTTGTGGCCGACTTCATCGGTCATGGCGTGTTCACCCCTGCCACGCTGCGCGAAGTGGACGGACACATCTTGGTCAATACCCCGGTGGGTGAGTTGCGCGATGTGGCCGAATGCCCTTTGCCTTGCGCGTTTGAAGACGGTCAGTGCGACGTGCTGCTGCGGGCCGACGACATCGTGCACGACGACGACGCCCCGGTGAAGGCTCAGATCGTGCGCAAGGCTTTTCGGGGCTCGGAGTTTTTGTACACCTTGCAGCTGGCCACGGGCGAACAGCTGATGGCCCATGTGCCCAGCCACCATGACCACAAGATCGGCGAATGGATCGGCATTCGGGCCGAAGTGGACCACGTCGTCACCTTCAACCGCACCTGCCCAATGACCGACCGTGAACTTTGCCAGATGCCCTGCGCCCAAGCCAAAGCCCGCGAGCACACCGATTCAATACATCAAAATATCAAAAGATCAAATTTACATGAAATGTAGGTTTGGAGATCGGCTTTTCATGCCCAAAAAGCCGTTGCCAAGGCTGTCCCTCGGCTCTTTCATCTTCCCCTCACTGCCTGCCATCTGCCCCCCGTTTTTAACCGGTGGCGGTCTTTGGTGAATACAAGCTGCTCCAATGCAAGAGCAGAACGCTTTCAAGGTCTTGAGTCCTGTCGGCACCTACCAAATTAATCAAAATTCTTATTTTTAATAATTCTTTGATGTTCTTCTAAAAAAAATACCTTTACCGGAATACAATAAAATGTGGAACACTCCAAAAAACAGTCCTACTTGAAAAACCGATGGTTTCGAAATCTTATCCAAGCCTAAAAAAAATCTGCGAGATCCGCAACCGAGAATCAAGCTGGTTTTTTGGATTTCAGGCACGTCGCGCTGGCCTCGCCGCCTCGTGCAACCTCGGACCAGGCTTCACGCGCCTTGCCGCACTGGGCTTTGCGTGATGCACAAGGGACATGCACCCACGATGCGCTTGTCGCACCATTGGCCATGAAATCCGCAACTCTGAAAAAACGCCATTTTTTTTGGATTTTGTTGGTTTTGGCGCTGATGCACTTGTCACAATTGATGGCCAAAAACGACGCCCAAAGCGGCGGCTGGACACCCCCCATTGAGCCACCCGGTTCTGTGATCGTGACCCCCTTGAGCGAAAGTTCGCCCGTTCAACGGCCTGTCAACAGGACCGCTGAATCCCCAAAGCGCCTGGCCACCGCGGCCCCAGCCACCACGACCGCGCATCAGTTGCCCCCACCAACCCAGGCCAGCGGCAGTGAAGCGGCGCTGCGTCAGGCGATTGATCAATGGAGCCAAGCCTGGGGTGGACAGGCCATCCCTCAGTATCTGGGCATGTACGCCAGCGATTTCGAGCCCCCCAAGGGGCTGAGCCGCCCTGCTTGGGTCAAGCAGCGTACGCAGCGCATCGCCAGTAAAAAAAGCATCCGACACGACATTCAAAATCTCACCATCCAGTTCAACGCAAGCCAGGCCACAGTGCGCTTCACGCAGATCTACCAGGACGAGCGTGTTCGTTCGATCGACCGCAAGACCATGCATTGGGTGTGGCGCAGTGGCCAATGGCAAATCACCCGAGAAGCCACGGACTGAGGCAAAACACCAAGTGGGCAAGGTTTGCGCTGGCTGTTAAACCCCTCAGGCCAAAGGCCTGATGTATGGGCAGCCGGGCTGGATCAGGTTGATGGGCCACAAAAAGGGCCATGAGAGACCGACTCAGGGGGTGTCCCGCAATATTGTGATGTCCCGGCGAAGGTCCTGCGCCCATGCCCGGCGGTCACGTCCCATAGCAGCTTGGGGTTCGCCAAAGTGCACCACGGCTTCGATACGGCGGGCTTTCAGGGTGCGCCACATGGAGCCGATCAGGGTGTCGTCGCCGATGTAGCACGGCGCAAAACTGAGCTCGCCCGTTTGGGCATCGACGAATTTGAGCGACATGGGCTGCACCATGGCTTCGGCCTGGATGGCCGCCTGGATCAGGTTGGCGTGAAAGGGCAGCAACTCGCGCCCGTCGCTGGTTGTGCCTTCGGGGAACACCGCCACCACATCCCCATTCCTCATGGCGTCGGCCATGTCTTTGACCATGCGCAGCGCGTCTTTGCGGTTGGTGCGTTCGATGTAGAGCGTGCCTGCGCCCGTGGCCAGCATGCCCACCAGCGGCCAGTCGCGGATGTCGGATTTGGAGACGAATCGGCAGTGCCTGGCCGCGTGAATGACCAGGATGTCGAGCCATGAGATGTGGTTGGCCACCATGAGCGCCGGTCCGCTGGGCAGCGGTTGGCCAAGCACCCGCAAATGGATGCCCCACAGTGCCAAAAATTGCAGCGCCCAGGCTTGCACGCGCATCTCACGCTGCTCGGGACTCAGCTGGGGAAAGCGCAGGTAAATGGTCCACATGCCCATGAGCACATGCCACAGGCCGCGCAGGAATTTCCAGATGGCCATCACAAAGTTCATAACTGCGCGACCGCTTGTGTTGTCAAGTTTTGATCGCACGAGTGGTGTCCTGCGGACCAATGCACGTCGCATCGCCCACGGGGGTGGGCTCCTGCAAGAATGTGCGTCACTTGGGTGTGTCTCACGCGGCCTCGAACGCCACTTGCCCGCCGACCACCGTGGCCAACACGCGGCCGGGCAACTCGTAACCGGAAAACGGCGTGCTTTTGCCCTGAGTGCGCAGCGAAGCCTCGCTCACCAACCAGTGGCCTTCGGTGGACAGCACGCACACATCGGCCACGCCCCCCACGGCCAGATGACCCACTGAGTCTTGCAGGTTGCCCAAGGTGGTGCCGAGCACGCGGGCCGGATCGGCGGTGAGGCGCGAGAGCACTTGCGGCACAGGCAAAGCGGCCTCCTGACCCCACTTGAGCGCCAGGCTCCACAGCAGCTCCATGCCGGTGGCACCAGGTTCGGCTTCGGCAAATGGCAAAGCCTTGGCGTCGGCGTCCACCGGGGTGTGGTCCGACACCAGCGCGTCGATCGTGCCATCGGCCAGTCCTGCACGCAAGGCGTCGCGGTCGCGCTGCTGGCGCAGCACCGGCGTGAGGCGGGAACGGCTGTCAAAGTAGCCCATGTCGGCGTCGGTCAGGTGCAGCGAGTTGATGCTCACATCGGCCGTGACGGGCAGGCCCTCGGCCTTCGCCTTGCGGATCAGCTCCACGCCCTGGGCGCTGCTGATCCGGCACAGGTGCACGCGGGCACGGGTGCTGCGCACCAGCTCAAAAATCGTGTGCAGGGCAATCGTCTCGGCCGCCACCGAGACGCCCGACAAGCCCATGCGCGTGGCCAGCGGGCCACTGGCGGCCACGCCTTTGCCCAGGTGCAGCTCCTGCGGGCGCAGCCAGACGGTGTAGCCAAAGGTGCTGGCGTATTGCAGCGCGCGTTGCAGCACCTGGGTGCTGGCAATCGGCACCTCGGCCTGAGAAAACCCCACGCAACCAGCGGCAGTCAGCTGGCCCATTTCGGTCAGCACATCGCCCTTGAGGCCCACCGTGAGCGCACCCAGCGGCAGCACACGCGCTTGGTGCAATTTTTCGGCGCGGTAGCGCAGCATCTCGACCAGACCCGGCTCGTCGAGCACCGGGTCTGTGTCGGGCGGGCAGACCAGGCAGGTCACGCCACCGGCCACAGCGGCGGCCATTTCGCTCTCCAGCATGCCCGCGTGCTCCTGGCCAGGTTCGCGCAGGCGTGCTGCCAAATCCACCAGACCCGGTGCCACGATGCAACCATGGGCATCGATCACGCGGTTGGGCTTGAAGTCGGCGGGCAACTGGCCCACGGCCACGATGCGTCCGGCGGCGATGGTCACATCGGCGGTTTGGTCAAAGCCGCTGGCGGGGTCGATCACGCGGCCGTTTTGAATCAAGAGCTTCATGGTTTTTTCCTTAAGCCTCGTTGCCAGCGACGATGCTCATCACCGCCATGCGCACCGCGATGCCAAAGGTCACCTGCGGCAAGATCACGCTTTGCTGGCCGTCGACCACGGCCGAGTCGATCTCGACCCCCCGGTTGATCGGGCCCGGGTGCATGACGATGGCGTCGGGCTTGGCCCGTTGCAGTTTTTCGGGGGTCAGACCAAAACTCTCGAAGTATTCCTGGCTGGAGGGCAGCAGCGCGCCGCTCATGCGTTCGTTTTGCAGGCGCAGCATGATGACCACGTCACAGTCCTTGATGCCTTCTTCGAGGTTGTTGAACACGCGCACACCCATCTGGGCCATGTCGGCGGGCACCAGCGTTTTAGGGCCAACCACACGCACTTCGGCGCAGCCCAGCGTGGTGAGTGCGTGAATGTCAGACCGCGCCACGCGCGAGTGCAGCACATCACCCACAATGGCCACGGTGAGGTTGGCAAAGTCTTTTTTGTAGTGCCGGATGGTGTACATGTCCAGCAGGCCCTGGGTAGGGTGGGCGTGCCGCCCGTCACCCGCATTGACCACATGCACATGGGGCGCGACATGCTGCGCGATCAAATACGGCGCGCCCGACTCGCTGTGGCGCACCACAAAGATGTCGGCGGCCATCGCGCTCAGGTTGGCAATCGTGTCAAGCAGCGACTCGCCCTTGGCTGCCGACGAGCGGGCAATGTCCAGCGTGTACACGTCAGCCGACAAGCGGGTGGCGGCAATGTCAAAGGTCGTGCGGGTGCGGGTGCTGTTTTCAAAAAACAGGTTGAACACGCTCTTGCCGCGCAAGAGGGGCACCTTTTTGACTTCGCGGTCGCTCACGCTGACGAAACTGGCCGCCGTGTCAAGGATGTGGGTGAGGATGTCCTTGGACAAGCCTTCGGTGGAGAGCAGGTGGATCAGCTCGCCGTTTTGGTTGAGTTGGGGGTTGTTGCGTTTGTAGAGCATGTTGTTTTCACCTCAGTCAGGCTTTGTTCTCCACTTCGAAACTGAATCGACCCGCCTCGTCGCGGGCCAGCGCCAGCGATTGCGTCTCGGGCAGGGCCACGCGGGCAGCGGCGAAGTCGGCCTGCACCGGCAGCTGGCGCCCACCACGGTCCACCAGCACGGCCAGCTGCACGCGGGCGGGGCGGCCGTAGTCAAAGATTTCGTTCAGCACGGCGCGAATCGTGCGGCCGGTGTAGAGCACATCGTCGAGGATCAGGATGTCGGCCCCAGCCACCTCAAACGGCATGCTGGTCTGACCACCTGCCGACAAGCCGCGCTGGGCAAAGTCGTCGCGGTGCATGACCGAAGACACCTGACCCGCTTCACCGGCCAGGCCCAGGTCGCGTTGCAGGCGCTGGGCCAGCCAGGCACCACCCGAGGTGATGCCCACGAGGCGGGTGTTGTCCTGACACAGGCTGCGCACGCCGCGCAAGAGTTCTTGGTACAGGGCTTCTGCATTCAACGCCAAAGCACTCATGGCAGGCTCCTTAAGAATTGGTCCAGAATGATCGCCGCCGCCGCCGCATCGGCGTCTTTGGCGCCATAAGCATGCGCTTCGGTGGTGGTGTAGCGCTCGTCCACTTCGTACACCGACAGGCCAAAACGGCCGCGCAACTGGCGGCCGAACTTGCGGGCGCGCAAGGTGTTTTCGTGCTCGCCGCCATCGGGATGGGTGGGCACACCGATCACCAGTGCATCGGGCTGCCACTCTTGGATGCGTTTGGCAATGTGCTCAAAGCGGGCGTCGCCCTCGGCGGCGATGGTGCCCTGCGGAGTAGCCGATTTGATCAGTCGGTTGCCCACGGCCACGCCAGTGCGCTTGAGGCCATAGTCAAAGGCCAGAAAACTCTGGTGATGGGAAGGGATGGCTTGGTCGGGCGTGCTGTTCATGCGTGCCCCGCGTCAGGCGAGAGCATCCAGCTTTTGAGGCCCAGCAGTTCCAGGGCGCGGTCGTAACGCTCGGCCATGGGCACCTCAAAAATCACTTCAGCAGAGGCCGCCACCGTGAGCCAGGTGTTCTCGCCCAACTCGGATTCGAGTTGGCCTTCACCCCAAGACGCATAGCCCAGCGTGACCAGCACACGGCGCGGGCCTGCGCCAGAAGACAGGGCTTCAAGGACGTCACGCGAAGTGGTCATCTCCAGCCCACCGGGCACGGTGAGCGTCGACGCGTAAGCCGAGCCTTCTTGTTGGGTCTTGTCCGTGCAAAGTGGATCGTGAAAAGGGCCGTGCAAAGGGTCGTGCAGCACAAAGCCGCGCTCGGTTTGCATTGGCCCGCCGTGACCCACTGGGTTTTGCATCAGGTCTTCGCGGCGCAGGGGCAACTCCACCTTGTCAAACAAAAGGCGCATGCTGATGTCAGAGGGTTTGTTGATGATCAGGCCCATGGCCCCGCGGGGGCTGTGCTCGCACATGTAGATGACGCTGCGGGCGAATGCCTCGTCCTCCAACCCGGGCATGGCGATCAGGAAATGATGCTTGAGGTCAATGGAGGCAGAATCAGCGGTCATGCACCGATTTTAGCGGTCCCGACTCTGCAGGCGGGGTCACGGGTGCATTGTTTGACTCAAACCGGCAAACCCCGATGGAAACCCCTTTTTCTTGTGGCCTGGTCTGGCTGCGGCGCGACCTGCGCGTGAGTGACCACGCAGCCCTGCACCATGCCTTGCAGCACTGTCAGCGGGTGCATGTGGTCTTTGTGTTCGACACCGAAATTTTGGACGCCCTGCCCCGCGCCGACCGCCGGGTCGAGTTCATCCGCGAGTCGCTGGTCGAAGTCGATGTCCGTTTGCGGGAAATGTCGGGCCACCCGCAGGCGGGCCTGATCGTGCGCCACGGCGTGGCCAAGGACAAAATCGTCAAACTGGCCCAGCACCTGCAGGCCCAAGTGGTGTTTGCCAACCACGACGACGAGCCCCTGGCGCTGGCGCGCGACATCCAAGTGCGCGGCCATCTGGCCGACCACGGCATCGTGCTGCACACCTTCAAGGACCATGTGGTGTTTGAGCGCCACGAGGTGCTGACCCAAATGGCCAAGCCCTTCAGCGTCTTCACGCCCTACAAAAACGCCTGGTTGAAAAAAGTCACGCCCGAAGACCTGCAGGCTTTCGAGGTGGCCGCACTGGCTAAACGGCTGGCCCCGCGCCCCGATGATTTGGCGCATCCGGTGCCCAGCCTGCACGACATGGGCTTTGAGCCCACCAACCTGCAGGCCCTGAAAATCCCCACGGGGGAGTCGGGCGCGCAGGCCTTGCTGCAAGACTTTTTGACCCGCATTGACCAGTACGAAGACACACGCAACTTTCCGGCCGTCAAAGGCCCCAGTTACCTGAGCGTGCATTTGCGCTTTGGCACCGTGTCGATCCGCCAACTGGCCCGCGAGGCGCATCCACGCATGCTGGCGGGCAGCACGGGGGCCAGTGTGTGGCTGTCAGAGTTGATTTGGCGCGACTTTTATGTGCAGGTGCTGCACAACTTTGCCCATGTGGGCCAAGGCAAAAGCTTCAAGCCCGACTACGACGCCATCCGCTGGGAACATGGCCCCCACGCCCACAAGTTGTTTGACGCTTGGTGCGAAGCGCGTACCGGTTACCCGCTGGTGGACGCGGCCATGCGCCAGATCAACCAGACGGGCTACATGCACAACCGCCTGCGCATGGTGGTGGCGAGCTTTTTGGTCAAGGATTTGGGCATCGACTGGCGCTGGGGCGAAAAGTACTTTGCTACCCACCTGAACGACTTTGACCTGTCGGCCAACAACGGCGGCTGGCAGTGGGCCAGCTCCAGCGGGTGTGACGCGCAGCCCTACTTTCGCATCTTCAACCCGATCAGCCAAAGCGAAAAATTTGACCCCGAGGGAAAGTTCATCCGCCGCTATGTGCCCGAGTTGGCGGCCCTGCCCACGGCCGCGTTGCACGCCCCCTGGCTGGCCAAACCCATGGAATTGCAAGCGGCGGGGGTGGTGGTTGGCAAGACTTACCCTGCCCCCATCGTTGACCACCCCGAAGCCCGCGAGAAAACGCTGGCCCGGTATGCGGTGGTCAAGAAAAGCGCCGACTGATCAGATGGCGACCATCTCGAAATCTTCCTTGCGGGCCGCGCATTCGGGGCAAGTCCAGTTCATGGGCACGTCTGCCCATTGGGTGCCCGGCGCAATGCCGTGCTCGGGGTCGCCCTCGGCTTCGTCGTAAATCCAGCCGCAAATCAGGCACATCCAAGTTTTGTGTTCCATCACCGTGTCGCAATCAGAGAGTCGAATAGAATAATTTGATTGTATCGGCCCATTCGACACATGCCCTGTCTGAGGGGTGCCATGGCCCCGACATTTGACCTTCAATGACCGATTCCAAGCCTGCCAACACCGACAAAGAACAACTTCTGGATGACCAAGAGTCTGCCAGCCTGGCCTGCGTGCTGTCCTTCAACGCCAACGACCCCAGCGGCGCCGGCGGCCTGAGCTGCGACTCCGTGACCATGGCCTCGGTGGGGGCGCATTGCATGCCCATTTGCACGGGCACTTATGTGCGCGACACCAGCAGCATCACCGACTTTTTTGCGCTCGACGACGAAGCCGTGCACGACCAAGCCCGCGCTGTGGCCGAAGATGTGCCGGTGCAAGTCATCAAAGTGGGCTTTGTCGGCACGCCCGAGAGTTTGGCGGTGATCGCCGAGTTGTCGGACGACTACGACGGCGTGCCGGTCGTGGCCTACATGCCCAACTTGTCGTGGTGGGAAGAAGACAAGATCGACGCCTATTTGGACGCTTTTCGCGAACTGTTGCTGCCCCAAACCAGCGTGTTGGTGGGCCACCACAGCACGCTGCGCCGCTGGCTGCTGCCCGACTGGAGCGGCGATCGCAACCCTGGCCCGCGCGACATCGCCAAAGCAGCTGCCGAGCTGGGCGTGCCCTACACCTTGGTGACCGGGCTGCCCTTGCCCGAGCAACACATCGACAATGTGCTGGCCTCGCCCGAAACCGTGCTGACCCACGAAAAGTTTGAACGCATCGAGGCGGTCTTTGCGGGTGCGGGCGACACGCTCACCGCGGCTTTGGCCGCCTTGCTGGCCACCGGCATGGACCTGCCCGAAGCCACCAGCGAAGCCCTGCACTACCTGGACCGCTGCCTGGACGAAGGCTTTCGGCCCGGCATGGGCCAAGTCATTCCGGACCGCCTGTTCTGGGCCCTGCCTGAAGGCGAAGAAACCGACGACGATGGCCCTGAAGTGCACCCCGGGGGGGATTATTTTGAAGTGCCTTTCAACGAAACCAAACACTGAGACCCGACATGACCGACCGCAACCAAGCCCTGTTTGACCGCGCCGCCCAAGTGATTCCCGGTGGGGTCAACTCGCCCGTGCGCGCCTTTCGCGCCGTGGGCGGCACGCCGCGCTTTGTGCAGCGCGCCCAAGGCGCCTATTTTTGGGACGCCAATGGCCAGAAATACATCGATTACATCGGCTCTTGGGGCCCCATGATCCTGGGCCACGGCCACCCCGCTGTGCTCGAAGCGGTGCAAAAAGCGGCCCTCGACGGCTTCTCGTTTGGTGCCCCCACCGAACGCGAGATCGAGCTGGCCGAAGAAATCCTCAAGCATGTGCCGTCCATGGAAATGGTGCGCCTGGTCAGCTCAGGCACCGAAGCGGGCATGAGCGCGCTGCGCCTGGCTCGCGGGGCCACCGGCCGCAGCAAGTTCATCAAGTTTGAAGGCTGCTACCACGGCCATGCCGATGCGCTGCTGGTCAAAGCCGGCTCGGGCCTGGCCACCTTTGGCAACCCCACCAGTGCAGGCGTGCCGCCCGAAGTGGTGCGCGACACCCTGGTGCTGGAGTACAACAACATTCAGCAGCTGGAAGAGGCCTTTGCTCTGCACGGCAAGGAACTGGCCTGCGTGATGATTGAACCCATTGCGGGCAACATGAACTTTGTGCGCGCCAGCGTGCCTTTCATGACGCGCTGCCGCGAGCTGTGCACCGAGTACGGCGCGCTGCTGGTGTTTGACGAAGTCATGTCCGGTTTCCGCGTGGCCTTGGGCAGCGCCCAAAGCGTGTACGCCAAAGCCATTCCCGGCTTCAAGCCCGACATGACGGTGCTGGGCAAGGTGATTGGCGGCGGCATGCCGCTGGCCGCCTTTGGTGGCCCGCGCGAGATCATGCGCCAACTGGCCCCCACCGGCCCGGTGTACCAGGCGGGCACGCTCAGCGGCAACCCGGTGGCCACGGCCTGCGGCCTGACCACGCTGCGCGAGATCGCCAAGCCCGGCTTTTTTGAAGCGCTGAGCGCCCGCACGCAAAGCCTGGTCGATGGTCTCAAAGGCGCTGCGGCCAATGCCGGCGTGCCCTTCAGCGCCGACTGCCAAGGCGGCATGTTTGGTTTCTTCTTGCTGCCCGAGTTGGCGCAAAACTACGCCCAGGTCATGACCAGTGACAGCCCCAAGTTCAACAAGCTTTTCCACGGTTTATTGGACGGCGGTGTCTACATCGCACCCGCTTTGTACGAAGCGGGTTTTGTCAGCGCCGCCCACACCGAAGCCGACATCGCTGAGACGGTGCGGGTGGCGGCTGATGTGTTCAAAACCCTCTGACTTTGTGGGAGCCCACCCCGTGGGCGATGGGCGAGGCACACGCCCCAAGAACATCGCCCACAGCTTGGGCTTCTCCGGAGTGACCCCAGTGAAATTGCCCTTTCCACCTGATCTGATCTTGGGCTCTTGCCTCAAAGCCGTCAGCTTGGCTGTGCTGTGCACCCTAGGCGACGCAGCAAAAGCCGAGTTCGATGCCAGTCGCCTGTGGGTGAACGCCGGGTTTTACTCGGCGCACTTTGACTCCGACAAAAGCCTGCGCAATGCCAACCCGGGCATCGGCTTCGAATACCGCATCGACGACACCTGGGCGGCCACCGCGGGGCGTTTTCGCAACAGCAACAACGCCAACTCCAGCTATGTGGGGGCTTATTACCAGCCCTGGACCTATGCCGGCGTCAAACTGGGCGTGGTGGCCGGGGCTTTCAACGGCTACCCCAATGCCTACCAGGGCGGCTGGTTTCCGGCCCTCATTCCCACCGCCAGCCTGGAAGGCCAGCACTGGGGCCTGAACGTGGCTTTGGTTCCGCCCCTCAGAGACCGCCTGTACGGTGCGGTCAGTTTTCAGCTCAAGTACCGCTTTCGTTGACACGGCACTGTCCGGCACACGACAAGTGCAGGGATTCCATGGGTGCACAGCGCCTCTGGGCTCACCAATAATGGACGATTGACCGAAGACCCATGGAGACCCCCCGATGAACTCATCACGCCGCCAACTGAACACCTTGCTGGGCGCCAGCCTTTTGAGTCTGGGGACTGCCCCTTTGGCCTGGGCGCAAACTGCGGCCACCCCAACACCACTCAAGCTGATCGTGCCCTTCACCCCCGGCACCGGCATCGACCTGATCGCTCGCACCTTGGGGCCCAAACTCTCGCAGCGCCTGAACCGCCCGGTGGTGGTGGAAAACCGTGTGGGCGCCTCCGGCAACATTGGCACCGAAGCCGTCGTGCGGGCCGCGCCCGATGGCGCTACCTTATTGGTGAGCGTCAACACCTTGGTCATGAACCGGGCGTTGTACCCAGGCCTGAGTTTTGACGCGGTGAAAGACCTGAGCGCCGTGTCGCAAACCAGCTGGGGACAACTGCTGCTGGTGACGCACCCTAAAACCGGCTACAAGAATGCTGGCGAATTGGTGCAAGCGGCGCGACAGCAACCGGGCCGGCTCAACTACGCATCGCCCGGCGTGGGCACGCCACACCACTTGTCAATGGAGTTGTTCAAAAACACGGCCCGGGTGTTTCTGACGCACATCCCCTATCGAGGCACTGGCCCGGCCGTGACCGATTTGCTGGGTGGCCAGGTGGACGCGATGTTCCTGCCCATCCATGTGGCCTTGCCGCACATCCGATCCGGCCGGATGGTGGCGTTGGGCATTGGCAGTGACAAGCGTCACGCCCTGCTGCCCGATCTGCCCACCCTGAGCGAAGCCAAAGCGGGCAATGTGAACGTGGACATGTGGTACGGCGTCTTTGCCCCCAAAGGCACGCCGGCCGACACCGTCAACCTGTACAACCGCGAGATCAACCAACTGCTCAGCGGCGAAGACGTGCAAAAAGCATTTGTTTCGCAAGGCATGGACCCCAGCGGCAGCACGCCGCAAGCCTTTGCCCAACTGGTCGAGCGCGACGCCGAACGCTGGGCCCGCCTGATCAAGGACCAGGGCATCAAAGCCGACTGATGTGAACGCGCTCAGGGCGCGCTGTCTGGGTCGGTGGGGGTGTTGGAGTCTGTGGGCAACACCAGGCAACGCGTCAGCCCAAACCGCTGAAAGTCACGGTCAAACGTGACCATGCGAAGGCCAGCGCTTTGGGCTGTGGCCGCCAGGCACATATCGGTCCACAAGCGAATGGGCTGGGGCTCACCGCGACGCCCCAGTAACTGCGCAATGGCGTCATCCAAACCGGGTGGGTCGGCCAGCAAACCCACGGCAGGCGTTTCCAGCCATTGGCGGTACATGGCCATGGCCTGCGTCAAGTTCAACACATTGGGGCCCATCGCCTGGGGCTGCGACAGCACGCGCACCAAACCCATCATGGTGCTTCGGCAAAACCACAAAGGCGTTGCGGCCGTGCAGGCCGATTTCCAGTAGCGCATGGCCTGCGCATGAAACGGGTGAGCGGCGCTGCACAAACCTACCCACACATTGACATCGAGCAAATCACCCGGTGCCAAGCGCCAGTTGGCCGAGGCCTCAGCCACGCC
>NZ_JBILQU010000169.1:0-3914 GCF_044373035.1 Limnohabitans sp.
ACCTTGCGGATGTGCGAGACCAAGTCGGCACGCAGCAACAGGTTTTGTGCTTCGGGTTCGGCAAAGCCAAGATCGTGAAAGACGTTGTCGCTGCCAACGACCATGTTCAATTTGTTGCTCATGACTGATTGCCTTTTTGCAACTGGTAGCGTTTCATTTTATATCTGTTTTGATAATTTAAGGTGATGCATGCATCTCAACAATAAACGATTGAACAAGTGCTGCGCAAGGCTCAAAACCCCGACCCCGGCTCACTCAAAAACACCAACTCCTCGGGCGTGGACTCGCGGCCCAAAATGGCGTTGCGGTGGGGGTAGCGGCCAAAGCGCTCGATGATGGCTTGGTGGCGCAGTTCAAAGCGCAGGGTGTCTTCCATGCCCGGCTGATCAAAAAGGACCACCGCTTGTGCGTGCACCAGGGCGGACTCGCTGTGCATGTAGGGCATGTAGGCAAAGCTGCGCTGTGCCAGGGGCAGGCTGCGGTCTTGCCCACTGGCCACCAG
Source organism: Limnohabitans sp. (assembly GCF_044373035.1). Classification (GTDB taxonomy): domain Bacteria; phylum Pseudomonadota; class Gammaproteobacteria; order Burkholderiales; family Burkholderiaceae_C; genus Limnohabitans_A. The sequence goes on from NZ_JBILQU010000169.1 coordinate 503, forward strand.
CTCTTGCGCCAGCGCCAAGGCCAGCGCGTCTTGCGCAAAAGCGCGGGGCGTGTCGCGGTACACATTGCGCTAGAACTGGTCCAGCACCAAGACCTCGGCCAAGCGCCCCTCGGGCGTGGCGCGCCAAGCAAACAACTCACACCGCGCCGCCGCCTCCAGCGTGGCGCCGAAGCGGGTGCGTATAGCTTCGTCCAAGGCGGGGTCTTTGGCGAAGTGGTGCTTGGAAGTGAGTTCGGTGAACCAGAAGTCGAGGATGAATTGGGGTTGCATCGAATTGGAAAATTAAAAAATGACGTCGCTTCACTCAGTGTCCTGGAAGTCCATCAGGGGAACACCAGAACGCCTAGCCGCATCGGTCACGCAAGTCAGCAACTGACGCGTGCCTGGCTTCACCAGCGGCAGGGATAGGACTTTCTTTACCTGCGCCATGCCCGAAGCAAACAGAGCAACGCACGCATGCTGGGGGTGTTGGGCCGATGCATAGACGATGCCATCCAGTTGCTGCGCTCGGCACTCTTGCGCAAAGGCTTGGGTGATCGCGATGCGTTGGGCTTGAAGCACGGGGTAGGGCTCGGCCAGTGCCCGCACATCGGCCAAGCGCAAACGGCCTTTAGTGGTGAATGTCACCAGCGACTTGCGGGTCAATTCGTCGAGCGATCGGCTGTGCACATCGCGCCGAAAAATCGACTCGTACAAGGCGGTGTGTTCGCTATCGGCCAAATACGCCGTTGCCTCAGATGGCAAGCAAAAGCGCCCTGTTTGCAAACCGGTGGGCGCCAGCAACAAACCGTTGATGCGTACGCTGGTTTTGCGTGCACGCGTTAGCTGCACGCGGTGAAAGGTCTGGCCCGGGGCCAGTTCAAGGATGGGTGGATGCAGGTCTTTGAATTTCATGGAAAGAGGCGGTCAATGCCCCTCTGCCGTCGCCAGATCGATCACGCGTTGGGCGGGTGTGCCTTGCTCCAACGCGGTGCGGGGTGACTGACCGTCCAGTGCCGGGTGCGGGCTTTCCAGGAAAGCCAGCAATTGCCAGCCATCGGTCGAACCCAAGGCGGCGGCCATGGGTGCGAGGACCGGAAAGATGAACGGCTCGAACTGCCAGCGGGGCAGCTTGTAGCCACGGCGCAGGTGCGACACACCAATGCAGCGGCCGCTTTTGATCCAGGCGTTCATGGTCACGCGGGTGGTGCCCGACAGGGCAGCGGCTTCGTCGGTGGTGATCATGTCAGCGGCCTGAATGCGTTGCAGCCGGTACTGCGCACCAAAGCGCAGCAACGCGTTGGTTTGCGCTTCTGAGGCGTATGGGTCTTGACCGCTGGCTTTGTCACGGGGCAAATCTGGGATCGCGGAGAGAGGGAAGGTGAGGGTGTTCATGGTGTGTTTATGCAAAGGTCCACGCTCATGGCGCGTTGCGCATGTTCAGCTTTTGGGCGCTGAAAAACCCCATGTTTTTATTGAGTGGCTCAGTTTGGTTGGCTACCTGTAAATGGAGTTTTTGGGGTGTCCGGGGTACGTTCGTTAATGAACGCAGCAAACTGACAAAGTTGGGCGTGGCTGATGCTGAGCCGCGCACCAACACATTCTGAAAAAGCGGTAAAGCGTGACGACGCTCAACGATTCCAGATACTGATTGCAAGACAGATAGCAATTTGTCTTGAGTGCATTTGAGAACAATCATGGGATTTCCAAATGAAACGGGGCCAGCAAACAAAATGCTGGCCCCGTTATTTTAGGATAACTTGTTTACTTCGTAAAGTTCGTTTTTTATGGAGTTGTTTGAAGCTAAAACCCCGACCCCGGCTCACCCAAAAACGCCAACTCCTCGGGCGTGGACTGGCGCCTCAGGATCGCGTTGCGGTGGGGGTAGCGGCCAAAGCGCTCGATGATGGCTTGGTGGCTCTGCTCAAAGCGCAGGGTGTCTTCCATGCCCGGCTGATCAAACAGTGCCATGGCTTGCCCAGAAGTGGAGGACGGGTTGGGCTTGAACGACTCAGTTCACCCGGCCTTGCCAATTTGAACAAGACGCACGCTCATGCCGTTTTGACTTGGTATTTGGCAATGACCTCGTTCAAGGGGATGGCTTGAACCTCACCCCGGCAGTAAGCCGCCAACCGGGACTCAGCTTCTTGTGCCCATTGCGCATCCAGAGAGTCGTCCCGTTCATCCAATGTGTCCAGAATCTGATCGACCAAAGCCATGCGCTCATCGGGGGGCAGTTGTGATGCTTGATCGCAGAGTTGTTTGGCGGTGGGCATGCTGGACTCCAAAGGGCAGGGACAAGTCAGTTTAGCTAAGTTCAGTGCAACAGGAAATTCAAGCCACCCGCTTCAAAGACAGCTTGACGGTGTAACCCAATTTCGCTGCCACGTTGACGAGTGCGTCGAGCGTGAATTTGTGGGTGCGGCCCTTCACCAGATCGTTCATGCGCGGTTGGCTGATGCCAGCGCGAGAGGCCTGTGGCGTGCTTCCGACCATACCCCTCCATCCCCCAAACAAGGCAAAAATGAACCCAAAGGCAATCTATTTGCATGATGCTTTTGTCTTTTATGAGTGCTGTATGCTTCGTTGCGTGAATGGGCTTCCACCGTCCAAATTCAGTTTTCAGGTTGGTCACGTATTCGCTTTAAAATGCGCAGAATTCTGCAATGTCCAAGGAGACAGTCATGGGTTTTTCTGCCAGCGATGTCGTGCCATTCACGCAAGCACGTTCCCATCTGTCCGAACTGGCCGACCAGGCCAAGGCTGGCGCAGAAAAGATCATCACCAAAAACGGCGAGAGCTACGTCGCATTGATCGATTCGGACCGACTGGACTACTACCACCGGCTGGAGCGCGAACGCATCCACCTGCTGTTGATCGACGACGCCAAGCGCGGGCTGGCCGACATCGCAGCGGGTCGCACATTTGAAGCAGACGCGGCCCTGGCCCAGCTGCAACAGCGGCGCAAGACCGCCACCAAACGCCCCGCCAAGCAACGTGGCTGATCAGCTTTACCGGGTCGAACTGACCGCCAGTTTCTTGGAACGCTTGGACGCCATTGAGGCGTTCTTGGTGGAAGCTCAAGCCAGCTTTGCGTTCGATGACTTGCTGGCCGAGCTTCGCTCCACCGTCATCCCCAACCTGCGGCGCTTTCCACGCATGGGCAGGCGCTACTTGGTCAACCCACCGCAGTCAGCCGAAGCGCTGGCGCTGCTGGCGGCCATGCCTGCGGGAGCGCCCCATGCCCTGCGCGAATACCTACACGGCGACCACCTGATGCTGTACGCGGCCATGGAAGCCCAAAAGACGGTGGTCCTGCTGACCATTCGGCACCACCGGCAACTCTCGTTTGACTTTGCGCGGCTGTGGCCGTCTGCACCATCGACGTATGACTGAACAGCTCTAAACCACAGTGGCCAAAATTCAATCTGAG
>NZ_JBILQU010000063.1:0-17279 GCF_044373035.1 Limnohabitans sp.
CATGTTAGGGACCCCTCTGGGCCAGTGTCCATTCCGCAAATCCGGTAGCCCAATACCGGGTTCTCGGTACAGCAAACCAGACACAAGCGCGGGAATTGCGCCCATTTGTACAGGCCATGCGGGCATAATTGACGTTGACGTAACGTCAATCATATTCAGGAGCAACACATGGACATTCAAGGCAAGGTTTTCATCGTCACCGGCGGCGCATCGGGCTTGGGCGAAGGCACAGCGCGCATGCTGGCGGCCCATGGCGGCAAGGTGGTGATTGCCGACATGCAGGCTGAAAAAGGTGAAGCGATTGCCAAAGAACTGGGCGGGGCCTTCGTCAAGTGCGATGTGAGCAATGAAGCCGACGGCCAGGCCGTGGTCGCCAAAGCCGTGTCCATGGGCAAGCTGGTGGGTTTGGTCAACTGCGCGGGCATCGCCCCGGCCGAAAAAACCGTGGGCAAAAACGGCGCGCACAACCTGGCCGTTTACACCAAGACCATCATGGTCAACCTGGTCGGCACCTTCAACATGATCCGCTTGGCCTCTGAAGCCATGTGCAAAAACGAGCCCGAAGCCACCGGTGAGCGCGGCGTGCTGATCAGCACCGCCAGCGTGGCGGCCTACGACGGTCAGATTGGCCAGGCGGCCTATGCCGCATCCAAAGGCGGCGTGGTCGGCATGACCTTGCCCATTGCCCGCGACCTGGCGCGCAACGGCATCCGCAACATGACGATTGCCCCCGGCATCTTCGGCACCCCCATGCTGTTTGGCATGCCGCAAGAAGTGCAAGACGCGCTGGCCGCAGGCGTGCCCTTCCCCAGCCGCTTGGGCACCCCGCAGGACTACGCCAAACTGGCCAAACACATCATCGAAAACGACATGCTCAACGGCGAAGTGATCCGGTTGGACGGGGCGATTCGTCTGGCTCCGAAGTGAGCTGAAACCTTCTCGCTGCTCAAAAAAACACAGGCCCCACGGGGCCTGTTGCTGTTTGGGAATGAACACCCAACAATGAATAAATCAACCCACCGCCAAACCGTCTGGCAAAGGCATGCGGCCAATGGGTGGACGCTCTTTCGCCCGCTCTGTGGCTTTGCAAAAATCGCTTTGGGCTTGCAAAGCCAGCCAATACCCCGGATTCGTTCCCAAGGCCTCTGAGAGGCTCAGATCCATGTCGGCCGACACCGCCGCATGGCCATGCAAAACGCGCGACAGCATCACACGGCTGATGCCCAAATGGCCCGCAAATGCGGTCACGATGGTGTTCAAGTCTTCCAGCCACCCTGCCAGCATTTCACCGGGGTGAGCCAGGTTGTGCATCTTCATGGTGAGCCTTTCAGTGGTCGTCCAAATAATCCAGCCATTCGCGCAGCCGCTTGGCATGGATGGTCTGGATGCCAGACATGCGCCCCATTTTGAAATAAAACTCAAGACCTTTGTGTCGGATGGACAGGATCACAAACCGTCAATCATGGCTTTACGAAACCGCCAAGTTCTGGCGTGCAACTGTTGGCTCAGGTCATCGACGCTTCCAACCAAAATCAAAAATTGGATAAAGTTATTTTGAATAAATTAGGCATCATTATTGGCCAATGAATTTTCACAAAAACCCTGTCACGGACTCACTTGGTGTTGCCCTGCATTGCCGCTAGCATGCCCCGAAGAGGACCAACCCATGAACGCACACTTGCCTTTGAGCCTGATCTTGCTGGCGCTTTTGATCGCCTGCACCACCCAGCCCCCCATCAACGCCCTGCGCTACAGCGTGCCCGATCAGGCCACGCAACCCGAAGCGGCCAGCGGCAACAACACAAAACCCGGCTGGGCCTTCACGCGCCAAGCCGTGGCTGCGGCCAATCCCTTGGCCACCGATGCGGGGCACCAGGTGCTTCGCGCAGGCGGCTCGGCACTCGATGCCGCCATTGCGGTGCAGATGGTGCTGGGCCTGGTGGAGCCGCAGTCGAGCGGCATTGGCGGCGGCGCGTTTTTGCTGCACTTTGATGGCCAAAAAGTCACCGCACACGACGGGCGCGAGACCGCTCCCGCTGGCGCACGCGGCGACATGTTTTTAGACCAAGGCAAGCCGCTGCCATTCGCGGATGCCGTGCAAAGCGGCCATTCGGTGGGCGTGCCCGGCGTGGTGCGCATGCTGGAGGCGGCGCACCGCCAGCACGGCCGCCTGCCTTGGGCGCAGTTGTTGGCGCCTGCTATCACTTTGGCCGAGCAAGGCTTTCGGGTCAGCCCCCGTTTGCACAGCTTGCTGCAAGCCGATGCGCTGCTCAAAAGAGACCCGCTGGCCCTGCGCTTTTTCTACCAAGCCGATGGCCAAGCCTGGCCCGTGGGCCATGTGCTGCGCAACCCCGAATATGGCCATGTGCTGCGCCGCATTGCCGCAGAGGGCAGCCGCGCCCTGCACGAAGGGCCGGTGGCCCAGGCCATGGTGGCACGCACGGCCCAAGCACCCCGCCCCGGCACCCTGAGCCTGCAAGACCTGTCCAACTACCAGCCCCGCATGCGTGAGGCCCTGTGTTTTGACCACACCGCCGCAGCGCGGGCGTACCGCATCTGCGGCTTCCCACCACCGTCATCGGGGCAAATCGCCATCGGTCAAATTTTGGGCATGCTGGGCCACACCCAGGCCCAAGGCCCCGAGCTGGCAGGCGGCCTGCCCACACCCGACTGGCTGCACCGTTACACCGAAGCCTCGCGCCTGGCTTTTGCCGACCGGGCGCAGTTTGTGGCCGACCCGGAATTTGTGAGCGCCCCCGCTGGCGACTGGCAAAACCTGCTGGCGCCTGGCTACCTGCGCGCACGCAGCCAACTGATCGGCGCACAGGCCATGAAAGCGGCCCCAGCGGGCCAGCCCGGCGGCCAAACCACCAGCTTCGCCCCCATGCCGGCGCAAACCGAATACGGCACCAGCCACATCAGCGTGGTCGATGCACAAGGCCGCGCCGTGGCCATGACCACCACCATCGAAGCCGCTTTTGGTTCACGCCGCATGGTCACCACCGACCCGACTCGGCCCGGTGGCTTTTTGCTCAACAACGAGTTGACCGATTTCAGCCTGACCCCTGCCGACGTGCAAGGCCGCCCCATCGCCAACCGGGTCGAGCCCGGCAAACGCCCGCGCTCGTCCATGTCGCCCACCCTGGTGTTTGACAAAACCTCAGGCCAGTTGCTCATGAGCGGCGGCAGCCCCGGGGGCGCGGCCATCATCCACTACACGGCCAAGTTGCTCACAGGCACGCTGCACTGGGGCCAGAACGCGCAGCAAGCGATTGACCTGCCCAACTTCGGCACGCTGGGTGGCCCCACTTTTCTGGAAGCCCAGCGTTTTGACCGCAGCACGGTGGACGCCCTGAAAGCACGCGGTCACGAGGTGCGCGAAATGGAGTTGACCAGCGGCCTGCAGGCGATCGAGCGCACACCCAGAGGCTGGTTTGGTGGGGCCGATCCCCGGCGCGAAGGCGTGGTGCTGGGCGACTGAGCCTCAGTCGCGCAAGCGACCGCGCCCGGGCAGCGGCTCAGGTTTGCCCTCTTGCCAGTTCTCGCCGCTTCCATTGCAATGCTTACACCCATTTCAACAGGAGACCTTTGTGAACACCCCAGGCACCAGCCGTCGCACTTTTGTACAAGCATCCGCAGCCGCCGCTGTCACGGTGGCCTTCCCCAGCTTGGCCCAAGCCCAGGCCTTTCCGGCCAAACCCATCAAACTGATTTGCCCTTGGCCTGCAGGCGGCTCGACGGATGCCGTGATGCGCGCTTTGGCCGAGAGCGCCACCAAGGCGTTGGGCGTTCAGGTGATCATCGAAAACAAACCCGGCGCCAGCGGCATGCTCGGCCCCAACGAGCTGGTGCGTGCCCAACCCGATGGCTACACCCTGTCGCAAATCACGATTGGGGTGGCGCGTTTGCCCCACATGATGAAGATGCAGTTTGACCCGCTCAAAGATTTCACCTACATCGCCTGCCTGACCGGCTACACCTTTGGCGTGGTGGTGCGGGCCGACTCGCCCATCAAGTCGATTGCCGACCTGGTGGCTTTTGCCAAAGCCAACCCGGGCAAGTTCACGTATGGGTCGACGGGCAACGGCACCACGCCACACCTGGCCTTCGCCGAATTCGCCAGCAAAGCCAAGATCGACGTCACCCATGTGCCCTTCAAAGGCAGCGCCGATGGTGTGCAAGCGGTGTTGGGCGGCCATGTCATGTCGCACAGCGACGCCACCGGCTGGGCCCCACAGGTCGAAGCCGGCACCATGCGCCTGCTGGCCACCTACGGCAGCAAACGCACCAAGCGCTGGCCCAACATCCCCACGCTCAACGAACTCGGTTTCGACACCGTGTCCGACTCGCCCTTCGGCATTGGCGGCCCCAAAGGCATGGACCCGGCCGTGGTCAAACGTCTGCACGACGCCTTCAGGAGCACGCTGCAAGACCCGGCCGTGATGGCCAGCTTTGACAAATACGACCAGTCGGTGATCTACATGGGCACCGAGGAATACACCCAGTTCATCCGCAACACCTTTCAGTCCGAAAAAGCGACCATCGAGCGTTTGGGCTTGGCCATGAAAACCTGAAAAAGGTCAAGCCGCTTCGCGCGGAGGCGGCAGGGCCAAGGACTCATAAAAAAAACGGCAGCCCAGGCTGCCGTTTTGCATGGATGCCGGATCCAATCCGGCATGACAGATGGGGTCAGTAAGCCTGGCCCAGTTGCCCCAGGATGGCGGGGTTCTCAAGTGTCGAGATGTCCTGCGTGATCTCTTCGCCTTTGGCCAGCGAACGCAGCAGGCGGCGCATGATCTTGCCGGAACGGGTCTTGGGCAGGTTTTCGCCAAAGCGGATGTCTTTGGGCTTGGCAATTGGACCGATTTCCTTGGCGATGTGGTCGCGCAATTGCTTGGCAATCGCCTTGCCTTCGTCGGTGTTGGGCAGCGAGCGCTTGAGCACCACAAAGGCGCAAATCGCCTCACCCGTGGTGTCATCGGGGCGGCCCACCACTGCGGCTTCGGCCACCAGCTCGGTGCAGCTGACCAAGGCCGATTCGATTTCCATGGTGCCCATGCGGTGACCGGAGACGTTCAGCACGTCGTCGATGCGGCCGGTGATGGTGAAGTAACCGGTTTTCTCGTCACGGATCGCACCGTCGCCCGCCAAGTAGTACTTGCCTTTGAAGTCATCGGGGTAGTAGCTCTTTTTGAAACGCTCGGGGTCACCCCAAATGTTGCGGATCATGGAAGGCCATGGGCGCTTGACCACCAAAATGCCGCCTTGGCCATCGGGCATGTCTTTGCCGGTCTCGTCCACGATGGCGGCTTGGATGCCGGGGAAGGCCAGCGTGCAAGAGCCGGGGACCATGGGCGTGGCACCAGGCAAAGGCGTGATCATGTGGCCACCGGTTTCGGTCTGCCAGAAGGTGTCGACGATGGGGCAATGGCCGCCGCCCACATGCTTGTGGTACCACTCCCAAGCGGCGGGGTTGATCGGCTCACCGACCGAACCCAACAAGCGCAGGCTCGACAAGTTGTAGCTCTTGGGGTGCACAGCATCGTTGGCTTCAGCGGCCTTGATGAGTGAGCGAATGGCGGTGGGCGCGGTGTAAAAGATCGAGACCTTGTGGTCCTGGATCATCTTCCAGAAACGGCCCGCATCGGGGTAAGTGGGCACGCCCTCGAACACGATTTCGGTGCCGCCCAAAGCCAAGGGGCCATAGGTGATGTACGTGTGGCCCGTGACCCAGCCGATGTCGGCGGTGCACCAGAACACATCGTCAGCCTTCAGGTCAAAGGTCCACTTGGTGGTGAGCGCTGCGTGCAGCAGGTAGCCGCCTGTGCTGTGTTGCACGCCTTTGGGTTTGCCGGTCGAGCCCGAGGTATAGAGCAAGAACAAGGGGTGCTCGGCACCCACCCACTCGGGCTCGCAGGTGGTGGCTTGCTGGTCAGCCAGCTCGGCCATCCACACGTCGCGGCCAGCGGTCATGGCGATGTCGGCGCCCGAGCGCTTGACGACCAAGACATTCTTGATGGAGCCGCAACCGCCCAGGTTGATGGCATCGTCCACGATGGATTTGAGGGGCAGCAACTTGCCGCCGCGCACCTGGTTGTCGGCGGTGATCAAGGCCACCGCACCGGTGTCTTCGATGCGGTCGCGCAACGACTGGGCTGAGAAACCCCCGAACACCACCGAGTGGGTCGCGCCAATGCGGGCGCAGGCTTGCATGGCGGCCACCCCGTCGATCGACATCGAGATGTAGATGACCACGCGGTCACCCTTTTTGATGCCCAAGCTTTTGAGCGCGTTGGCGAATTGGCAGGTCTTGGCCAACAATTGGCTGTAAGTGACCTTGCTCACTTCGCCGCCGTCAGCTTCAAAAATGATGGCGGTCTTGTTGCCCAGGCCTTTTTCGACGTTGCGGTCCAGGCAGTTGTAAGAGGCGTTCAACGTGCCGTCTTCGAACCACTTGAAAAAGGGCGCGTTGGATTCGTCAAGCACCTTGGTGAAAGGGGTCTTCCAGCTGATCAGCTCTCTGGCCAGACGGGCCCAATAGCCTTCGTAATCGGTTTCGGCTTCTTTGCACAGCGCCTCATAGGCGGGCATGCCCGAGATGTGGGCGTTTTTCACGAAATCGGTGCTGGGTTGGTAAAGATTGGAACTCATCAGATTTGTCTCCTCATTGACATGGTCGTTTTTTAAACTGGTGCAAATGTCTGCTTTCGCTCTTACAAAGCACTGACTGACACCAGACTTGCATCTGTCCGATATTAAATCGGACTTCTACCGCCTAAAATCAGTGTTCGCCCCAAGGCGCTGCCTTTATGCAACTTTCAGGAAAACCATGTCCAACCAGCAGCCCGCCCCTCAAGGCAAATTGAGCCCCTTGAGCAGCTTTATTTTTGCCAGCCGATGGCTGCAATTGCCTCTTTACTTGGGGCTGATCGCCGCACAAGCGGTCTATGTGTTCCATTTTTGGGTGGAACTGGTCCACCTGCTCGAAGCGGCATTTGGCAGCCAAACCGCGCTGCAGGCGCTGGTCAACAGCATCGGCTACAAAGCCGATGCGCCCATCACCTCACTCAACGAAACCGTGATCATGCTGGTGGTGCTGGCCCTGATCGATGTGGTCATGATCTCCAACTTGTTGATCATGGTCATCGTGGGCGGCTACGAAACCTTTGTGTCGCGTCTGAACCTGGAAGACCACCCCGACCAGCCCGAGTGGCTCGACCATGTGAACGCCTCGGTGCTCAAAGTGAAACTGGGCACGGCCATCATCGGCATCAGCTCAATCCACCTGCTCAAAACCTTCATCAACGCGGCCAACTACGACGAAAAAGTACTGATGTGGCAAACCATCATCCACATGGCTTTCTTGCTCAGCGCCATCGCCATTGCCTACGCCGACCGACTCATGTCTCACCACGAAAAGGCGCACTGAGCGCCTGATAACGACCATTTTTTGGTTTTCTCGAGATCAAAGCACCATGACCACCCTGATCAAACAAGCCGACCTGATTGAATCCGTCGCCGCCGCGCTGCAATTCATCAGCTACTACCACCCCGCTGACTTCATCTCGCACCTGGCCAGCGCTTACGAGCGCGAGCAAAGCCCGGCGGCCAAGGACGCCATTGCGCAAATCCTGACCAACAGCAAGATGAGCGCGATCGGGCACCGCCCGATTTGCCAGGACACCGGCATCGTCAATGTGTTCCTCGAAGTCGGCATGGACGTGAAATTCGACGGCTTCACCGGCAGCCTGGAAGACGCTGTCAACCAAGGCGTGCGCCAAGGCTACAACTTTGCCGAGAACATGCTGCGTGCGTCGGTGGTCTCTGACCCACATTTCAACCGCAAGAACACCAAGGACAACACGCCCGCTGTGATCTTCACCAGGATCGTGCCCGGCAACAAGGTCGATGTGACCGTGGCGGCCAAAGGCGGCGGCAGCGAAAACAAGTCCAAGCTGATCATGCTCAACCCCGGCGACAGCATCGTCGATTGGGTGCTCAAAACCGTGCCCACCATGGGCGCAGGCTGGTGCCCACCCGGCATGCTGGGCATCGGCATCGGCGGCACCGCCGAAAAAGCCGTGCTCTTGGCCAAGGAAAGCCTGATGGACGACCTGGACATGTACCAGCTGCTCGAAAAATCCAGCCAGGGCGAAAAGCTCGACCAGGTCGAAGAGATGCGCCTGGAGCTTTACCACAAGGTCAATGCCCTGGGCATTGGCGCGCAAGGCCTGGGGGGGCTTACCACCGTGCTGGACATCAAAATCAAGATGTACCCCACGCACGCGGCCAGCAAGCCGGTGGCCATGATCCCCAACTGCGCTGCCACCCGCCACGCGCACTTTGTGCTTGACGGCTCTGGCCCAACGTATTTGGAAGTGCCTTCGCTCGACCTGTGGCCCAACGTGGACTGGACGGCCGACACCGAAAAAAGCCAGCGCGTGGACCTGAACACTCTCACGCCCGAGCAGGTCGCCGCCTGGAAACCTGGCCAAACCCTGCTGCTCAACGGCAAGATGCTCACCGGCCGCGATGCCGCACACAAGCGCATTCAGGACATGCTGGCCAAGGGCGAGAAACTGCCTGTGAGTTTCAAGAACCGCGTGATTTATTACGTCGGCCCGGTGGACCCCGTGGGCGACGAGGCCGTGGGCCCCGCAGGCCCAACGACTTCTACACGCATGGACGGCTTCACCGAAATGATGTTGGGCCAAACCGGCCTGATCGCCATGATCGGCAAAGCAGAACGTGGCCCAGTCGCGATTGAGGCCATCAAAAAGCACAAGAGCGCTTACCTGATGGCCGTGGGCGGCGCAGCCTACCTCGTGTCCAAAGCCATCAAGCACGCCCAAGTGGTGGGCTTTGCCGACATGGGCATGGAAGCCATTTACGAATTTGACGTGGTCGACATGCCGGTGACGGTGGCCGTGGACGCGGGCGGCACCAGCGCCCACATCACCGGCCCCACCGAATGGCAAAAGCGCATCGCCACCGGCGAGTTCAAGGGCATTGGCGTCACAGCAGGTTGATGCAACCGAACTTGGCCTGGCCTCGCAAGCGGCCTTTTTTCAGACCCGCCACCCCATGACCTCTGACCAGCGCCCCATCGGCGTGTTTGACAGCGGCATTGGCGGCCTGAGCGTGCTGCAGGCCTTGCACACAGAACTGCCGCACGAGCGCTTTGTGTACCTGGCCGACAACGCGCACGCACCTTACGGCGAAAAAACCGATCTTTACGTCCGACAACGCACGCACGCCATCACCGAACATTTGCTGGCGCAGCACCAGATCAAGGCGCTGGTGGTGGCCTGCAACACCGCCACCGCAGCGGCCATCCATGAGCTGCGCACGCAACACCCACAACTGCCGCTGGTGGGGGTAGAACCCGCGCTCAAACCCGCCGTGGCCCTGAGCCAGACAGGCCACATAGGTGTGATCGCCACACGCGGCACCGTGGCCAGTGACAAGTTCGCGCGTTTGCTTGAATCTGTGCAAGGACAAGCCCGGTTCACGGTGCAGGCCTGCAATGGCCTGGCCCTGGCCATCGAACAAAGCACCCTGCCCCAGCATGCCGCGCAGGCCCAAAAACGCATCACCGAACTGCTGGCGCAATACACCACCGCCATGGGCACGTTTGGCAAAGGCCCAGGCCAGATGGACACATTGGTGCTGGGCTGCACGCATTACGTGTTTGTGGAAAAGCCATTGAAGGCGCTGCTGGGTCCCGATGTGCAGCTGGTGTCGACCGGCGAGGCGGTGGCCCGCCAGACCAGGCGCTTGCTGGAAACCGCTGGCCTGCTGCGTTCAGACCCCGCACCCCCGCAGACCATCCAACGCATGCGCTTATTCACCACCGGTGACTTGAATGGCCTTGAGGCTGCGGCCCGGCGATGGCTGGATTTGCCGCAAGGGGCCTGTCACAAAGCGCCTGAACAATTCTGAAGGCAGGACCCAACAGACGCCCTGCTGATCAGGCCGCGAGCTGTCCCATCGCCATGCGGCGACCGCGCTCCACGTTCACCGGCATCAAGAGCATCAAGCCCAAGATGAACAACAGCGAGGTGGACCCGATCGCCAGGCGCTGGTTGCCGTCGCTCAGCCAGGTGATCAGGCCATACATCAAGGGCCCCAAAATGCTGGCCAACCGGATCGCAAACGTCCACAGACCAAAAAACTCACCCAAGCGCTCGGGGGGCACCATCAAACCGGCCATGGCACGGCCCGAAGATTGGCTCGATCCCATGCAAAAACCGGCAATCCCCGCCGCCCACCAGAACATGGCCTTGTCGGTGGACAGCGCCGCAATGAAGCAAGTCGCCACCCAGCCCACCAAGGTCAGCGCCAGTGTCAGCTTGTGACCGATGCGGTCTTGCACATGCCCGAGCAACAAGGCCCCGGCGAAAGCGGCCAGGTTCAGCACAAAGATCAGCACCATGGTTTCTTGGGGCTGAAAGCCGATGACCTGCTCCGCATAAATGGCCGCCAGCGTGATGGCCACCGCCACCCCGCCCTGGTAGGCCACTGCACAAGCAAGCAAACGGGTGAAGTCTTGGTACGGCTTCGCCTCGCGCAAGGTCTGGCGCAAGCCGCGCAAGCTTTGCATCACAGACACCACCGGGGCATTCGGTTTCGGCGGCGAGTGCTCGCGCAGCAAGGCAAAGGTCACCAAAGCCGCCGCGCCGTAAATGGCCGCAGTGATCCACATCGTCACCGGCACGAACTGGCTGCCCGACTCCCCACGTGCCTGGGCCGCCAGCACATAAGCCAAACAAATGCCCAAAGTCAGCATGCCGCCGATGTAGCCCAAAGACCAGCCCCAGCCGCTCACGCGGCCCATGGCCTCTGATTTGGCCAATTCAGGCAAAAACGAGGCCGTGAGTGACTCGCCATAAGCAAAAAAAGTGTTGGACAGCACCAGGATGAGCAAACCCAGCGCCACCTGACCCGGTCCGACCAGCGACAAGGCCGCCGTGCTGATCACGCACCCCGCCGTGACCCACATCAGCATGCGTTTTTTGCCGGCCACCCGATCGGCCCAAGCGCCCAAACCGGGCATGGTGAGCATCACAATCAGATAAGACAAGCTCAGGCCCGAGGTCCAGGCCAAGGTGGCCCAGTCGGCACCGTCGGCCACACCGCCCACAAAATAGGCGGCAAACACGGCCGTGATGACCACCGTGGAATAACCCGAATTGGCGAAGTCGTACATGGCCCAGCCCAAGACTTCGCGCAAGCGAACGCCCGGATTCAGCGAAGAACGAAGCAAGTCGATTTTCATGGTGCTCTCCAATCAGTGCAAATGCCTTGGGCGGCGTCCACCACCACTGCCGCCATGTCCGCTTGACCCCCCCGAGCCACGCGGCGGTTTGCCAAGCTCCAGGGAGCTGACCAGGCTGTCAAAGCGCTGGCTGAACAGCTTGTCGATCTCGGTCACCACGCCCGACAACTCGGCCCCGTCAAAGTGGCGCTCCATCATGTTGACCACATCGTGCACCAACAGGTCGCGCTGGGCCTGCATGATGGCACCCGGATCAGGCCCCACAAACAGCATCACAAAATCGTCGCGCGACTCGCTCCCGCTGGCCTCGTCTTCGTCGTCGAACTCTGTGTCGTAAAAGGTCACCTCAATCTGGGTGCCCGCCGCCGACAAATCGTTGAGGCTCATGCACAGATCGTCCATGACCATGCGAAAATCCTCGTCGCCGCGCACGGTCCAGCAGATGTTCAGGCGCTGGGTGCTGGCATCAAAATGGATGCCCGGCTCCTCTTCGTACAGGCTCACAGCGCCTTCTTGCCAAGAACGCGCCCCGGCGTAATGCCAAAGAGGCTTGAGCGCCTCCTGTATCGCTTTGATGTCGGTGCCGGGTTTGATCGGCACATCACCATGCACGTGAATTTCGAGCGGTGCGTTGTCGTGGTTCATGATGATGTTTTCCTCAATTGGTGCCCCGAACCGGAATCGAACCGGTACGCCCGCTATGAACGAAGCAACGGATTTTAAGTCCGGTGTGTCTACCAGTTTCACCACCGGGGCAGAGCGCTTATTGTGCCTTGATACGCGGTCTTTTTGGCTTCAGTCGACCTGCAAATTCAGCATGGCCAGCGCAAACAATGCCACCACCGTCAGGTAAGCCGCTGACCAGGCCATGGTGCGCCATTTGGGTTTGTCGGTGACATAGAAAAACACATAGGCCACCCTGGCCGCGATGAAGAACATGGCCAGTGCATCCACCGTGGCCGGATCGACCCCGGTCAGCAAGGCCAAAATGATGCCTACAGCAAAAAACGGGAACGCCTCAAAGCAGTTGGACTGCGCGGCATTGGCCCGCGCCCTGAAACCGGTTTGACTGGCCAGCCAAGCGCGAGGGTCGCTGTTGTCATAGCCTTTGAAGCCCGACTTGGCGATGCCCGCACACACCACCGGCATGATGCCGGCCACCAACACGGCGGCATAAGAAATCAACATTCAGCTCTCCTGGATGAGCGGTCAACCCTTGAGAGGTCCCGTAAAAACCGAAAAAAAAGCCACTGATGAACTCAGTGGCTCGGCACTGGCCCGGCAAACGCCGGGCTCACCGGGTTCAACCGCCCTTGGTGGAGCGCTTGCCGGGGTTCTTCTTGCTGCGTGTGGAAACACCACGCTCCAGGCTAACGCGCTGGCCACGGCCACCGGTGCGCAAGGTCACGCCTGGCAATGCGGGCAGTGGGGGGGTGAATTTACGATCTGCTTCGGTGACGATTTTATTGCCCATCTGTGGCTCCGGAAAAAAAATACAAAACAGTATTAAGCCACAAGAAAGGCCCTGCTTCAGACAGCGGCCCCACTCGGCGGAAGGATTTCGGGGGCCGGGACCACCCCAAACACCCTCCCCGCGCCATTTCTGCGGACCAGCGCCGCATCGGCGGCGGCATTTTTTACAGGCACATCAGTCCCGCCTCAGCGCCACAGCAAAGCCTTTTTGCACCGCGGGCCGCGCCATCAAGGCCTGGTACCAACGCTGAACGTGGGGAAACTGCTGCAAATCCACTTGGTGACGCGGGTGCCGCCAGACCCAGCCCAGGATGGCAAAGTCTGCAATCGACAGCTCTCCGGCAAAAAATTCGTGGGCGACCAATCTGCGGTCCATCACGCCATAAAGGCGCAAGGTCTCGGCCATAAATCGCTCAAGCCCATAGCGTTTGTCAGCCTCGTTGCTCAAGGCTGCGTAATGGTGCACCTGACCCGGCGCGGGGCCAAAGCCACCCATCTGAAACATCAGCCACTCCAGCGCAGCCACCCGACCTGCGCCATGAGCAGGTAAGAATTTTCCGGTTTTTTCGGCCAAATAAATCAGGATCGCACCCGACTCAAACACCGTTTGCGTCTGGCCATCGTGCCCCTCGGTGTCCACCAAAGCCGGGATCTTGTTGTTCGGGCTGATCTTCAAAAACGCCGGATCAAATTGCTCTTTTTGGGTGATGTCCACCACTTGCACGTCAAAGGGCAAGCCCATCTCCTCTAAGGCCACGGTGATTTTGCGGGCGTTGGGGGTGTCAAAAGCAAAAAGCGTCAAAGCCATTTTGTGTATCTCCAGTGTTGAACACGCGCAGTTTATGCAAAACCGCGACTGCTGCAGGACCATTCGGCGACCACTGCGCGACCGTCCAGTCTCAAGCGCGCACTTAAGATATTCAATTTGACCCTGAAGGCCCCTTTCATGAACCGCGTTTTGGCCCACACTGGCGCCCGTTACCCCATCTTGCAAGCCCCCATGGGCTGGATCGCCCGCAGCCCCTTGGCCATGGCGGTCTCGCGTGCGGGCGGTTTGGGCATCATCGAGACCTCTTCTGGCGAGACCGAAAACTGCCAGCGCGAAATCGCGGTCATGCTGGCGTCGGGCTTGCCCTTTGGCGTGAATTTGCCCATCCGCTTTTTGAAAGACGATGCCATGCTGCGCTACGTCTGCGAGTCGGGCATCCGGTTCGTCACCACCTCGGCGGGCAGCCCGGCCAAGTTTGTCGCCCCCTTGAAGGCGGCGGGCATCGCGGTCTACCACGCCGTGCCCACGCTGGAGGCCGCCCTCAAATGCGCCGATGCCGGGGTCGATGGCCTGGTGGTGGAGGGATCTGAGGGCGGTGGCTTCAAGAACCCGGAAGAAGTCAGCACCCTGGTGCTGCTGCAGGCCATCCGCGAAAAAACCGATCTGCCATTGATCGCTGCAGGCGGCATCGTGGACGGGCGCGGCATGGCGGCGGCATTTGCATTGGGCGCCGAAGCCATCCAAATGGGCACCCGCTTTGTGGCCTGCGCCGAAAGCCCGGTGCACAGCCACTTCAAACAAGCCATTGTGGACGCACCCACCACCGGCACCTACATGCTCAACACCAAGTCGTCCCCCTGCATCCGTGCACTCAAGGCACCGTTCACCCAAAGCCTGCACGAAGCCGGCCTGATGGGGCCTGACGCCTTCCAAGGCATCCAGGATGTTTATTTCGGGGGCAACATGAACGCCGCCCCTGCCTTGGCGGGCCAATCGGCAGGCCTGGTGCACGAGGTCTTGACGGCCGAGCAGATCATCGCGCACACCGTGGCCGAGTTCCACAGCATCAGCGCCCGCATGGGGCAATGGGCCCAAGCCAAGACTTTCGGATAATGCAACTGCCCAACTTGTCCCCGAAGTGAAGCCCCCATTTCCTCATTTGCATAAAAATCACCCCATGAACACATTTTTGATCCCCCGCGCAGCCACCCTGTCCCTGGTCTTGTTGGCCTGCACACCCACTTGGGCCCAAAACACCGTCACCGCCTCTGCGGCGCAAGAGCCTGGCGCGCAACTCACGGCCTCAGGCATGGTCTACCGGTCACTGAAAGACGGCACCGGTGCCAGCCCCAAAGCCTCTGACACCGTCAAAGTCCATTACCGGGGCACCTTGCCCGACGGCAAGGAGTTCGACAGCTCCTACAAACGCAACGAGGCCATCGAGTTCCCCCTGAGCCGCGTCATCCCCTGCTGGACCGAAGGCGTGCAGCTGATGAAGGTAGGCGGCAAAGCCAAGCTGACCTGCCCGCCTGCCACCGCCTATGGCGATCGCGGCGCGGGTAATGTGATCCCGCCCAAAGCCACCTTGTTGTTCGAGGTCGAGTTGCTGGCCATCAACGGAAAGTAATCGGCAAGTGATCAGCCAGTGACCGATCATTCAAGCCACCCAGCCACAGAACAGAACACAACATGAAGCGCCAATCAGCCCGAATGGATGCGGTGGACAGCCCCATCATCCCCACCATCGCCAAGCTGGTGCGCGACAACCCCGGCACCATTTCACTGGGCCAAGGCGTTGTGAACTACGGCCCCCCGGCGCAAGCCGTGGCCGAGCTACCGGCACTCATGGCAGATGGCCAACTGAACAAATACCAGGCTGTGGGTGGTATCGCCCCCTTGGTGGACCGCTTTCGGCAAAAGCTGGCCGACGAGAACCATGTCCACTGCGGCACCGAGTCGATCGTCATGGTCACAGCGGGCAGCAACATGGCCTTTCTCAACAGCGTGCTGGCCGTGGCCGACCCGGGCGACGAGTTCATCTTGCCCATGCCGTTTTACTTCAACCAGGAAATGGCCATCCGCATGTGTGGCTGCGTCCCTGTGCCCGTGCCCACACACAGCGACTGGAGCCTGGATGTCGACGCCCTGGCCGCAGCGATCACCCCCCGCACCCGCGCCATCGTCACCGTCTCACCCAACAACCCCACCGGGGCCGTGTACAGCGAAGAAAGCCTGCGCGCCGTGAACGCCTTGTGCGCCCGCTCAGGGCTTTACCACTTCAGCGACGAAGCCTACGAATACTTCACGTATGACGGTGCGAGGCACTTCTCGCCCGCATCGATTCCAGGTGCACAAGGCCACACCTTGTCGTTTTATTCCATGTCCAAAAACTTCGGCATGGCCAGCTGGCGCGTGGGCTATGTGGTGTCCCCAGCCGACCTGTTTGGGGCCATGAACAAGGTGCAAGATACCAACCTGATCTGCGCCCCGGTGGCCTCGCAATTGCTGGCGCTGCAAGCCCTGCAGCTGGGCCGTGAATGGGTACAACCCAAGGTACAAGCCCTTGCCCAGGTGCGTGCTCAGGTCAACCAGGCGCTGCAAGACCTAGGGGGCCTGGTCGAATTTCCAGACACACAAGGCGCTTTTTATGTGCTGATGAAGTTGCCTGGCGTGGCCGACCCCATGGCCTTTAACCGCGCCATGACCGAAAAATTTCGCGTGGCCACCCTGCCCGGCTTTGCTTTTGGACTCAACGACACGGCCAGCGCCAACTACCAACGCCTGTCTTATGGCGCGCTCGATGCCGCCACCGTGGCCGAAGGCGTTGCCCGTTATGTGGCAGCGGTCAAGGACTGGTACAAGGCCTGAGCCGCACGGCCTGCATCTGTCCGATTCTCCCCAGTTTTTCATCCCGCACCGGAAACACCTATGACCACACCCACCCTCGAAAGCTTCACCGCCCAATCCCTGGATGAAGGCTTTGACGAAATCATCGTGCGGGAGTGGGAAGCTGACTTGAAGCTCGACACCCACACCCACCCTTTTGATGTGAGCGCTTATGTGGCGCGAGGTGAATATTGGTTAACGATGGGCGTCGAGGTCAAGCACCTCCAGGCGGGTGATTTTTTCCGACTGGCACGCGATGTCCCGCACGCTGAACATTACGGCTCCGAAGGCGCCACCGTGTGGGTGGCCCGGGCCAACTGAAGCACGGTAAAGACCAGAACTTGGCGGGTCCATCAGAACGCCCACACCGTCGACCGATCTGGGCCATGCACATGGCAGTTTGGCTTGCGCCAGACCCCTGCTCAGCCTTCGATGATTTTCACTGTGGCACCAAAGGTGCCCGAGCTTTGCAGGCCTTGGGTGTCCACTGCAAGATGCCAATGGCCTAACGTGGGGATTTGAAGTCGCACAGCGGTTTGCCGCACCACACCACCTGTGTAGATGTGTTTGACCCCCTTTTTGTAATTGGCAAAATTGAGATCGTCCATGAGCCGCACGTTCGACGGGTTCGTCAGGGTCACCTCGACAATTTCGCCAATTTTCCTGTGGCCTAAGTCTTTGTAAATGAATTGCATCTTTGCCGATCGGTGAATGGGCTTGATCCCAACTGACCGCGCCACACAACATGCGCAACCCTTGCGGGCAGACGGGGAAAATCAAGCTGTTGAAGAACAGCGCTCAAAAATTATGCATTTAATTTTAATGATTTTGCTATTAATGTCAAATATCATACTTTGGAATATACTATCTACC
>NZ_JBILQU010000064.1:0-17093 GCF_044373035.1 Limnohabitans sp.
TGCGCGAGATCGTGTACAACGCCGGCGGCGAGCCCTCGGTGGTGGTCAATGCGGTCATGGCTGGCAAAGGCAACTACGGCTTCAACGCGGCCAACGACACCTACGGCGACATGATCGAAATGGGCATCCTGGACCCCACCAAAGTGACACGCACGGCCTTGCAAAACGCAGCGTCTGTGGCCTCTTTGATGCTCACCACCGAGTGCATGATCTCCGAAGCCCCGAAGGACGAGTCCGGCGCTGGCGGCGGCGGCATGCCTGACATGGGCGGCATGGGTGGTATGGGCGGCATGGGCATGTAAGCATGGGCATGTAATTGCCCTGTCTGCCTGGACTGAGGGTTTGCGCCCTCACCCGGCCAAACAAAAGCCCCGCAAGGTTCATGCCTTGCGGGGCTTTTTTCATGGCGACAGTTCTAGGCCTGCGCTGGAAGGGATCGCTACAAACACGCGGTGCCGATCGCTCTCGCCTAAAGAGCTCACAGGGCCGCAGCCTCGATCTTCAGCACCCAGTAAGCGCCTTTGTCCTGTACCGCTTGAAAGCGCACTTTTTGGCCCACTTGCAAGGCGTCGAGTTGGCTCGGGTCCTTGACCTGAAACACCATGCTCATGGGCGGCATGTCCAGATTCTTGATCTCGCCGTGCTTGAGCGCCACCTTGCCCGCAGCCTTGTCGATGCGCCGCACCTCGGCTGTGGCCCAAGGCAAAGCAGCAACGTCATCGCTCACGCGTTGCAGGCCACCGCGCTGCGCCATGCGGCGAAGCCCCGGATAGTGTTGAAAGCTTTTCGTGCTGCCGTCTTTTTGCACCAACAGCACGTCGTAGGCGTCTTTGCGGCCCTTGTATTCGGGCCCGTCCATGCCGGGGCTGCCAATAGGCATGCCCGGCACCGACAGGCCCAAAGCCACAGGCCGCTCCTTGAGCAGGCGGTGGATGTCTGCAGCGGGCACATGGCCCTCGATCACGTAGCCTCCCACGCTGGCGGTGTGGCAGGACCCGAGTGGCTCGGGCATGCCCAGCCGCTTGCGGGCGGCGGTGTTACCCACGTCGCGCACCTCGACCTTGAAACCGCTGGCCTGCAGGTGTTCCACCCACAAGTGGCAGCAGCCGCAGTTGGGGTCTTTCCAGACCTGAACGTTGGTGGCCTGCGCCAGCGCGCTGCGCTCAAAACCGGTGAGGGCCAATACGGCGGCCGCGGCCAGCCAATGACGCCGGGGCAGGGTGATGGATTGGGCATTTTTCATGGCATGACTCCCTTACTTGACGGTGATGCGGCCGATCATGCCCGCTTCAAAATGGCCGGGGATCAGGCAGGCAAATTCAAAGCTGCCTGCGCGGTTGAAGGTCCAAACGATGGTGCCTTTTTGGCCGGGGTCCACATGCGCCATGTAGGGCTCATCGTGTTCCATGCCGGGATGTTTTTTCATCATTTCGGCATGGGCCTTGAGCTCTTGCGGCGTGCCGATCACGATCTCGTGCAGCACCTTGCCCGCGTTCACGGCCACCAGGCGCACGGTCTCGCCCAGCTTGACTGAAATCGCCTTTGGGGCAAAGCGCATGTCGTCGGTCATGCGGATTTCGATGGTGCGTGTGGCTTTTTTCGGATCGCCTGCAATGCCCCAGTCTTTTTGTTCAGCCGGGGAAGCGGACTTGGCGTGGTGGTTTTGGTGGACAGCGGGCGCATGGGCGTGCGCAGCAGGCAGGGCCAGCAGGCCGATGGTCAGCAGCGTGGCGTGGATTGCGTTGGTCATGACAAGTCCTTGAAAATGATTTTAAAGGTCGCAGCCCTCATGCGATGAGGGCTGCCAAGCGCAGTCAGTGGTGTTTGTGGTTCTCTGGCTTGCGCACGTTGCCAGCAGGTGCTGCAGCATTCTTGGGTGCCACGTCATGCGCTTGCGGCGCACGCGGTGTGGTCACCACCGGTCCGGTGTATTCAAAGGACTGCGTGCCGGGTGGCTGCTTGTAATCACCCGGGTCGCTGTAGTCGCCGGGCTTTTGCTCGGCCCGCACCTTGAGCGTGGTGAACATGCCGCCCATCTCGATGGGGCCGTAAGGCCCGGTGCCAGTCATCATGGGGAAGGTGTTCTCGGGCAGTTCCATTTCCATCTCGCCCATGTCGGCCATGCCGCGTTCACCCATGACCATGTAGTCCGGAATGAGTTTCTGGATTTTTTGCACCAAGCCCCGGTGGTCCACACCGATCATGGTGGGCACATCATGGCCCATGGCGCCCATGGTGTGGTGGCTCTTGTGGCAGTGCATGGCCCAGTCGCCGGGCTCATCGGCAATGAACTCCAGCTGTCGCATCTGGCCCACGGCCACGTCGGTGGTGACCTCGGGCCAGCGCGCTGTGGGGGGCACGGGGCCACCGTCGGTGCCGGTCACCTCAAATTCGATGCCGTGGATGTGGATCGGGTGGTTGGTCATGGTCAGATTGCCCACCCGCACCCGCACCCGGTCGTTCAGGCGTGCCACCAGCGGGCTGATGCCCGGAAACACCCGGCTGTTCCAACTCCAGATGTTGTGGTCCAGCATGGTGTTCACATTGGGGGTTTTGGCTCCCGGGGTGACGTCGTAGGCACTCAACAAAAAGGCGTAGTCGCGGTCCACCTTGGCAATCATCGGGTGCTGGCCCTTGGGGTGGGTGATCCACAGGCCCATCATGCCCATGGCCATTTGTGTCATCTCGTCGGCGTGCGGGTGGTACATGAAGGTGCCAGGCCTGCGTGCCACGAACTCGTACACAAAGGTCTTGCCCACCGGGATCTGCTTTTGGTTCAGGCCACCCACACCGTCCATGCCGTTGGGCAGGCGTTGGCCGTGCCAGTGGATGGTGGTGTGCTCAGGCAATTGGTTGGTCACAAAAATGCGCAC
This sequence comes from Limnohabitans sp., assembly GCF_044373035.1. GTDB lineage: Bacteria > Pseudomonadota > Gammaproteobacteria > Burkholderiales > Burkholderiaceae_C > Limnohabitans_A. The sequence goes on from NZ_JBILQU010000064.1 coordinate 2,874, forward strand.
CTTGTCGCCCTCGACCACCTCGATGGTCGGACCGGGGCTTTGGCCGTTGTAGCCCCACATGTTGACGACAAAGCCCGGCGCCATTTCGCGCACCACAGGCTCGGCTACCAAATGGAACTCCTTGACGCCGTCCTTCATGCGAAAAGGCAGGGTCCAGCCGTTCAGGGTGACCACCGGCTTGTAGGGGCGGCCCGCACCGGTCACGCCCGGGGGTGTCCAGGGCGGGGCGGTGTCGGGTCGGGTCTGGATGACGGGCTCGGGCAAGCCGGCCAGCGCGCTGCGGCTGACGGCGGTGGTGGCGACCGCTGTACCTGCGATGGTGCCCGCAGCAGCAATGGCTTTTTGGAAAAAATCTCGGCGTTGCATGGTCAGTGTCCTGCGGTGCGGGTGTTGGAGGGGTTGCTGGTGTCGGACACGCTGGCGCTGTCCGCATAGGGCAAGCCAGCCAGCACGGCCATCAGGTCGGCATGGGCCAACCAGCGCTGGCGCTGCGCCTGTAAAGCCGCATCCACGCTGTCGATGCGCGTGCGCACGCTGGCCAACAGGTCCCAAGTGCTTTTCAGCATGCCGTTGTAACGCAGCAAGGTCTCTTGCGAGAGTTCGGTGTGCAGGCGCAGAACCTGCGCCTGAGTGTGCTGCGCCGTCTGGCTGGCCAGCCGGAATGCGGCCAGGGCGTTCTGCACATCGGCATGCACCTGGCGCGCGAGGCGGTCGACCTGCAAACGTGCTTTCCAGGCGTTTTCAAAGGCATGGCTCCAGCGCATGCTGCGGGGGTCCCACATGGGCAGCTCCTGCCCAGCCAAGGCTTGCAGGGCTTGTTGGGCAGCCTGCAGCTCTTGTGCCTTCAAACCCTGGCCTGCCGACAGGCGACGGGCCTGCAGCTCATCCACTGGCCAGCGCAAGTGGGCCTGCAGGGCCTGCGTTTGCAGGGCGGCCACAGCTTCCAGACTCAGTTCGGCCTGCACGTCGACAGGGGTATGCGCAGGCAAATCCACGGGCAGGTGCGGGGGCAACTGCTGCGCCAGCGCTTGGGGGGTCATGCCCGCACCGATGCGTTGCCACAAAGCCTGCAGTGCGCGATCGGCCTGCAGCTGCGCTTTGTCAGCGCGTGCGCGTGCATCCCAGAGCGTCAGCTCTTGCGCCATTTGACGGGCACGGCTCCAATTGCCCACTTGTGCCATGCGCTGACCCAGCTCGGCTCCGGCTTGGGCCACGGCCAGAACATCCCCACTGTGCGCCAGCGACTGACGTGCCACCACCGCGTTGACCCAAAGCCTTTGCACATCCAGTCGCACAAACGCCGCTTGTTGCCGCACAGCCGCCAACTCTGCTGCACTCATGCCCGGCTTGAGCCACAGGGCCTCGTCCTTAAGGGCCAGACGCATGGCCAGGACCAGCGTCAGTTGCCCAGCAGCGGGATGCGCGGGTGGGTCTGGCCTCGGCGGCATGTTCTTTTGTTCCCAGCGCAGCAGGTCCACATGGCCACGCGGGAATTGACCGACAGCCCGGTTGGCGTCCTGCCAAGTGGGGCTTGACGGGACCGGCTGGGCCGATGGCGCAGCGTTGGACGGGGAGCCCGGCCGAGGGCCGTGCACATGCGCCGAAGAGGGTGCGTTTACACCTTGGGTTTGCGACCAGGCAGCAGGCCAAGTGCAGCCCAGCAGCACAGCGCCAACGGCACCCAGCCTGCCAGCGCGATTCAAAAGAGGGATCATGTCAATTTCCTGAAACAGACGAACATGGGATCAACCCGCTTTGGCAGCGAGCAGACGCACCTGTGGCGTGTGGTTCAGGAAATGGGCGGCTTGATCAGTGGCGCAGACATGCGGGCCACATGCGCCCAGGTCGCGCTGACAGGCAGCGGGTGGGCCTGAAAAACAGGCATCACCAAGGGCCACGCCGTCAGGCTCAAGCCTTGGTGACACACGCCGCACAACTGGCAATGCTCATCGTGACAATCGGCTGCTTGGACAGGCACATTGTGCAGCGCAAGCTGGGCGTGGGTTTCCCGCAAGGGCTCTGCCATGACCGCATGGCAGTCATGCGCAGCAAGCGCTTCGGTGTGCTGAGCCGGGCTGGCCGTCGTCAAGATGCCAAGGTGGAGCGAACCGCTATCAGAGATGGGCATCCATGCGCCCGCCCAAAGCCGCAAGGGCATCAGGCACAACAGGAAGCAAAGGAACAAGCGGCGCATCGCTGAATCATAAACCCAGCTCCGCAAGAATCGGAGGGTCAGGACCCAAAAACCGTCCAGGTCTTGTGCTCAGACAAAAGCGTGCAAGCGGCCACGTGCGTCGTAGGTGGTCAAAAACGGTAACGCGTTGCGCTCTGACGCCTGCTTCGTGGTGATGTGGATCAGAGGCGCCGCAAAACGGGGGCGCTGTGCATACCGGCTGGCATCGTAAGCACGACGCCGCTCAGGCAGGCTCAAAACGCTGTAGGCCTGGTTGATCCGGGCCATCTTGGCCGCCCACAACGCGGATGCACCCCCTGGCCGATCAGGATGGTAACGTTGGGCCAATGCGCGGAAAGCCGCCCGAATGACTTCGGGTTCGGCTTGCGGTGTGACACCGAGTTCAGCGTAAAGGTCCATGGCGTTGTCCATGGTTGAATCATAAAATATGAATACAAATAAACTAAATATAAATGAAATTTAAACGTATCAAAATGTTAAAACTCAAACGCATGGCCTGCTGTCAATGCCGGGCTCACTGCGCGTCTTCATGCCTGAGCACCGGGGTTCGCCTTTGAGCGCACACGGGCCGCAAGACGGACCCCGGGTCAAGCCAGGGGTGATCAAGCGGGCTGAAATCAGCCCAAGCGCACGCGCTGCAACAAGGCAGCGCTTGAGGCGTCCAGGCCCTGGGTATCACCCGACAGCAGGCGCGCGTGAATGTCTTGGGCCAACACCTTGCCCAGCTCCACCCCAAACTGGTCAAAGCTGTTGATGCCCCAAACCGAACCGCTCACGAACACACGGTGTTCTTGCAGCGCGATCAGTGCGCCCAAGCTGGTGGGCGTGAGTTCGTCGAGCAGCAAGAAGGTGCTGGGTCGGTTGCCGGGAAAGTGTTGGTGACCGCCCTCGTCGGCTTGGCCCAGCATCAAGGCCTGCGCTTGGGCGATGGCATTGGCCAGCAGCAGTTCTTGGTGGTCGGCCAAGTTGTGCGTGGGCTTTTTGACCGCGATGAATTCCACGAGCACCATGTCGGTGCCTTGGTGCAACATCTGAAAGTAAGCGTGCTGCCCGTTGGTGCCCGGCTCGCCCCAAAGAACGGGTGAGGTGCCATAGAGCAGCGCATGCCCGTTGCGGTCCACCCGCTTGCCGTTGCTCTCCATCTCCAGCTGCTGCAGGTAGGCAGGCAACCGGCGCAAGGCGCAGTGATAAGGGGCGATGCTGCGACTGGTGTAGCCCAAGAAGTTGCGGTACCAGACATCGAGCAAGCCCAGCCGCACGGGCAAATTGGTCTCCAGCGGCGCAGATTGGAAATGCTGATCCATCGCGTGCGCCCCGGCCAGCAGGTCCCGAAAACCCTGGGCACCGATGGCAATGGCCACAGGCAAACCAATGGCCGACCACAGCGAATAGCGCCCGCCCACCCAGTTCCAAAAGCCAAAGGTGGTGGTGATGCCGAACTCAGCCGCAGCTGCCACATGGGTGGTGAGCGCCGCAAAGTGGCGTGCCACATCGCTGCCGCCTTGCGCCCGGAACCAGGCCAGCGCCGAGCGGGCGTTGGTCATGGTCTCGAGGGTGGTGAAGGTTTTGGAGGCGATCAGGAACAGCGTGTTCTCAGCCTTCAGGCCCTTGAGCACCGCAGCCAATTCATGCCCGTCCACATTCGACACAAAGTGAAAGCGCTTGCCGGGGATCACGAAGTCTTGCAGCGCCAGCACCGCCATCTGCGGCCCCAGGTCAGAGCCACCAATGCCGATGTTCACCACGTCGGTGATCTGCGCATCGGCGCGGATGTTTTCGGCATACGCCAGCATGGGTTTGAGGGTGTCGTGCACCCGCTTAAGGGGCGCGGCCAAATCGCCGCTCACAGAGCCTTCAGGTTGGCGCAACAGCCAATGCATCACGGCGCGGCCCTCGGTGTTGTTGATCGGCTCGCCCCGGAACATGGCGTCGCGGTGCGAGGCCAGGCCGGTTTGGCGGGCCAATTCGATCAACAAGCCTTCAGTGGCGGCATCGGTATGGTTTTTGGACAGGTCGGCAAACACATGGGGGGCGGTCTGGCTCAGGGCCAATACCCGCTCGGGATCCTGCGCAAAAGCGGTGCGCAAATCAAAACCCGTGGCCTGTGCCGCATGGGTCGTCAAGGCCTTCCAGGCCGGGGTTTGGTCACAACGCATGGGGAGCTTTCAATCGGACAAGCAGTTGTTGAAATCAAGGTGACTCTCTGCAGGAGCCCACCCCTGTGGGCGATTCAGGTGAACGCCGTTCACGGGTCATCTCGCACGGGGTGCGCTACGGGGGAGTTGTCAAGCTTTCTTCATCATTTCTTCAAGCTTGATGGCATCGGCACAAAAAGCGCGGATGCCCTCGGCCAGCTTTTCGGTAGCCATGGCATCTTCATTGAGCGCCAAGCGGAAAGACGCTTCGTCGTAACTCTCAGCGGGCAGGTCCATCGCCTGGGCCGCAGCGGCATCCAAAGCCTGACCCAACGGTGCTTCGGTGGCGGCCAACTGCGCCAACAATTCAGGGCTGATGGTCAGCAAATCGCACCCGGCCAAAGCGGTGATTTGCCCCATGTTGCGGAACGATGCGCCCATGACTTCGGTGGCGATGCCATGCTTTTTGTAGTGGTTGAAAATCGCCCGCACCGACTGTACACCGGGGTCGTTCGCGCCCGCCATGGCCGCCTCGTCCCAAGCAGCGCCTGCGCTTTTTTTATACCAGTCGTAAATGCGGCCCACAAAGGGCGAAATGAGTTGCACTTTGGCCTGGCCACACGCCACGGCCTGGCAAAACGAAAACAGCAGCGTCAGGTTGCAGCGGATGCCTTCGCGCTGCAGCTCGGCTGCGGCCTGGATGCCTTCCCAGGTCGAGGCGATCTTGATCAGCACGCGTTCACGCGGTATGCCTTGCGCCTCGTACAGCGCCATGATGCGCCGCGCCCGCGCCACGGTGGCAGCCGTCTCAAAGCTCAAACGGGCATCCACTTCGGTCGACACACGGCCGGGAATCGTCTTCAAAATCTCGCAACCAAAACGCACCAAAAGGTGGTCCATCACCCCATCCAGCGGCTGGCCCCGATGCTTCGCAACGGCCTCGGCCAGCAGGGGCGCGTATTCGGGCTTTTGCACGGCCTTCAAGATCAAGGACGGGTTGGTCGTCGCATCTTGTGGCTGGAACTGTGCCAACTGTTTGAAGTCGCCGGTATCGGCCACCACGGTCGTGAATTGTTTGAGGGCGTCGAGTTGGTTCATGGGGGCTTTTCAAAACAGACTTGAATTATCGATGAAACAAAGTTACATTTCAAATCAATTTTTTATGTAACTCAAGAACAGCATGGCTTTTGATCTGGTTTTCTTCGGCGGCACAGGTGATCTGGTGTGGCGCAAACTCATGCCCGCACTGTTTCAGGCCTTTCGCCATGACACCTTGCCTGAAGGCGGCCGCATCATCGGTGTAGGCCGCGACGACCTGAGCGACGAGCAATACCGCCAGCGAATCCAGTCACGTTTTGAGCAAGTCGAAGGCGACAAACGGCCCAACCCCGAAGAATTTGCCCGCTTTGCCAGCCTGCTGTGCTACGTGCGCGTGGACCTGTCCAAGCCTGAGTCCTACGCAGCCTTGGCCAGTCGCCTCGCCGAGCGCGACACCGACCATGTGGTGATGTACCTGTCCACCGCACCCAGCCTGTTCACCACCGTGTGCGAACAACTCGCCGCCAACGGTCTGAACACGCCCAAGACCCGCATCGTGCTGGAAAAACCGCTGGGCCACGACCTGGCCTCCAACCGCGCCATCAACCACGCAGTGGGCCTGGCCTTCAAAGAGCAGCAGGTCTTTCGCATCGACCACTACCTGGGCAAACCTGCGGTGCAAAACCTGTTTGCCATGCGCTTTGGCAACGCCCTGTTTGAGCCCCTGTGGCGACGCGAGCACATCGCCAACATCCAGATCACCATGTCCGAAGAGCTGGGCGTGGAAAAGCGCGGCGGCTTTTACGACAGCACCGGCGCGCTGCGCGACATGGTGCAAAACCACGCCCTGCAACTGCTGTGTGCCATCGCCATGGAGCCGCCCATCAACGCGCATGCCGACGCCATCCGCGACGAAAAACTCAAAGTGCTTCGCGCACTCAAGCGCTGGACACCCGAGACCCTGAGCCAGCACGTCATCCGTGGCCAGTACAGCGCGGGCAACATCGAAGGCAAAGCCGTGCCCGCCTACCGCGATGAACCCGGCGTGAAACCCGCCAGCAGCACCGAAACCTTTGTGGCCCTGCGCACCGAAATCGCCAACTGGCGCTGGGCGAGCGTGCCGTTTTACATTCGCACCGGCAAGCGTATGGCCTCGCGCGAGGCACACATCCAGATCAATTTCCGCCCCACGCCGCACGAAATCTTCAAAAGCCCGGTGGGCCAGGTGAACAAATTGGTGATTCACCTGCAACCCAAAGACGGGCTGGAGTTGCACCTGTTTGCCCAAGGCCAAAGCAAACGCGGCCAAGGCAGCGGCACGCTCAGCCCGGTGCATCTGGACCTGGACTTTGACAAACGCTTTGGCAGCCAGCGCGTGGGCGCTTACGAGCGCTTGCTGCTGGATGTGCTCGATGGCCGCCTGAACCTGTTTGTGCGCAGCGACGAACAAGAAGAAGCCTGGCGTTGGGTCGAGCCCATCTTGCAACACTGGCAGGGTGACAACAACGGTGCGCGCCCGTATGCCGCAGGCACTTGGGGCCCCAGCGCATCGAGTGCCATGATCGCGCGCGACGGCTTTTGCTGGTCTGAAGAAAGCTAAAAGGAATCCACCATGCTCGACCGAATCAAAGCCGCCCTGCCCTCGCTGGCGCCAGCCGAGCAACGCGTGGGCAAGCTGGTGCTGGCCGACCCCCGCGCCTTTGCCAAGCTGCCTGTGACCGAGTTGGCCGACCGCGCCCATGTCAGCAAACCCACCGTGGTCCGCTTTTGTCGCAGCGTGGGTTACGACGGCTTGTCCGACTTCAAACTCAAACTGGCCGGCAGCGTCAACGAAGGCGTGCCTTTCATTCACCGCAGTGTGGACGCCGACGACAAAACCAGCGACATCGCCGTCAAGGTCATCGACAACACCGTGGCCGCGTTTTTGAAGTACCGCAACGACGCCAGTTTCTTTGCGCTGGAACACGCCGCGCAAGCCCTGGCCGCCACCCAGAAAACCAACCGCCGCATCGAGTTTTATGGTGTGGGCAACTCCGGCATCGTGGCGCAAGACGCTCAGCACAAATTCTTTCGCCTGGGCGTCAACGCCATCGCCTACAGCGACGGCCACATGCAGGTCATGAGCGCCTCCATGCTCCAGCCGGGAGACTGCGCCGTGATCATCTCCAACTCGGGCCGCACGCGTGACCTGATGGACGCCTGCGACATCGCCAAAAAGCAAGGCGCCACGACCATCGTCATCACCGCCAGCGGCTCACCGCTGGCCAGCGCCGGGCACATCCACCTCACGGCCGACCACCCCGAGGGCTACGACAAATACAGCCCCATGGTCTCGCGCTTGCTGCACCTGCTCATCATCGACATTTTGGCCACCACCGTGGCCCTGAGGATTGGTGAAGCGCTGCAACCTGCGCTGCGCGACATGAAGAAAAACCTGAGCAGCAAGCGTTACACCTGAACAGTCATTCGGCTGCAGGGGCAGCCTCCCACAGATAGGCTATGCGGGGCCTTGTGGGAGCGAGCCCCTGCTCGCGAATCTGCGCATGTGCCCATAAAGCATTCGGCTGCAGGGGCAGCCTCCCACAGGGCAAAATTTGGCTCTAGGTAGGTGTTGCCTCTGGCCAACTCAGGCGAATGGTTGTGCCGCGCCCATCGGCCAAGGGGCTGCGCACACCGACTTGCGCCCCGTGCTGGCTCGCAATTTCTTTCACAATGGCCAGACCCAAACCACTGCCCGCAACACCCGAGGGCGCGGCGCGGTAAAAACGCTCGAACACATGGGCCTGGTGCTCAGGTGCGATACCGGGGCCATCGTCTTCCACTTCCAGCCACCCCTCCCCCACCCGCACCGTGATGTGCGTGCCCGCAGGGCCGTGGTGAATGGCGTTGTCGATCAGGTTGCTCAAGGCCTCGTGCAGCAACAGGTCTACGCCTTGCACCTCGCATTGCGCCACCTGCACCTCCAGGCCAAGGTCATCGCCCAGCTGGTGGGCACGCATCAAATGCTCTTGCGTCACGCGCCGGGCCAGCGCCACCAGGTCCACCGTTTGCGGGCTGTGCATTTCGCGGGCATGCTCGACCCGTGTCATGGCCAGCAGTTGCTCGGTCAGGCGCACGGCATCGTCGGTGGTTTGCCTGGCCGCCGACAGCAAGGCCTGCGCCTGTTCGGGCTCGGCATTGCGCTGGGCCAGCGCCAGCTGTGTTTTCAGGGCCGTGAGGGGCGTGCGCAGTTGGTGCGCGGCGTTGTCCAAAAAGCGCTTGCGGATGTCGATCAAGCGGCCCAATCGGTCCAGATAGCTGTTCAGCGTCTCGATCAGGGGCCGCAACTCGCGGGGCAAGTCCGGCGGCTGAATGGGCGAAAAGTCGTCGTCGGCCTTGTTCGCCAATTGCTGGCGAAACACCTCCAGCGGCCGGATACCGCGCTGCACCCCCCAGATGACCAAGACCGCCGCAGCCAACAGCAACAAGCCCTGGCTGCCCAAGGTGTCCCACAAAATGTGCTGAATCAATTGCTGACGCGCTTCCATGGTTTCGGCCACCGTGATCTTGATCAGCGGCTCGCTCAGGCCCGCGTCCTCCATGACATGCGTGAGTTGAGCCAGGCGCACGGGCTGGTTCAGGTACACCCCGTCGTCGAACTGCACCAAGGCAAAGTACTTCACGGCCGACTGCGTGCGCACAGGCGCATCGGGCAAAGCCGCCACACCGGCCAAGTACTGACCCGCGGGGTTGGAGACTTTGTAAAACAATCGCGAGCCGGTGTGGTTTTCAAACAGATAGCCTGCGGCCTTCATCACGTCCAGCTGAAGGCGACCATCGCGCCAAGCCAGCTCTTCGGCCAAGGTCCGTGCGGCCAGGTACAAAGACCGGTCATAAGCCTCGTTGGCCGCCTGCACCGCATTGCCATAGCCCACCCAGGCGTTGACGCCGATCAACGCAGCCAGCGGCAGCAAGATCCAACTGAGCAAGCGCCTGCGCAGCGACGCCACGGCGCGGACCGGATGCGCTGGCGTTGTGGTCATGCGCTGCCCGATGGCGAAGTCAGCATGTAACCCATGCCGCGAAAGGTGGTGATCACCACTTCGGCAGGCCCACTGTGGGATGCCGAAGAAGATTCGAGCTTTTTGCGCAGGCGGTAAATCAGCACCTCCACCGCGTCCAGCCCGGCGGCCTCGTCGGCAAACACCTCGCTGTGCAGCTGCTCTTTGCTCACCGTGCGCTGCGGCGAGGACAGCAGCACGCGCAGCGCAGCAGCCTCGCGTTGCGTCAAAGCCAGCACCTGACCGTGCAGTTGTGCGGTGCCGTTTTCGGGTTGCATTTCCAGCGGCCCCCAGCGCAGGGCCGTGGTTTTGGCGCGGCCATGGCGGCGCAGCAAGACCTGCAAGCGGGCTTCAAGCTCACTCAAATCAAAAGGCTTGGGCAAGTAATCGTCGGCGCCCATGTTCAGGCCCAGCACCCGGTCGGGCACACTGGCGCGCGCCGTCAAAATCAACACCGGCACCGCATCGCCCCGCGCACGCAAAGCCTGCAGCACGCTCAGGCCGTCTGGCCCCGGCAACTGCAAATCGAGCAGCACCGCATCAAAGCCGTGCCCCGGCTGCAGGCAGCGCTCAGCCGCATGGCCATCGGTGGCAAATTCAACCGCCATGCCGCCTTGGCGCAAAGCCGTGCCCAGCCAAAGGGCAATGTCAGGCGTGTCTTCCACCAACAAAATTCGGGGGTTCATCGGATGCTTGAGGGTATTCACTGAATGGATTTGACAGGTGCTTGACAGCTTGACGCTTGGCTCGGCACCAAAATCGTGCCATCTGCCCAAGGCACGTGCCCGGCAGTGTGTTTTTCATTTTCACACAGGAGACCTGCATGTCCATTTCCAAACGCGACTTCCTGGCCCTCGGCACTGCCGCTGGTGCTTCTCTGGCCCTGCCCGCTTGGGCTCAGGCCAAACCCATGTTTGACACGCTCAACATGTTCGTGCCCGCTGCCCCCGGCGGCGGCTGGGATGGCACAGCCCGCTCGATCGAACGCGCGGCCAAGGCCGCTGGCCTGGTGGGCAACATGCAGTTTGAAAACGTCGGCGGCGCCGGCGGCATGGTGGGCTTGCCCCGCTTTGTCAATCAACGCAAGGGCCAGGGCAACATCCTGATGGTGGGCGGCTCGGTCATGATCGGCGCGGGCATCGCCAACAAGAGCCCGGTGACCATCAAAAACGTCACCCCCATTGCGCGCCTGACCGAAGAGGCTGGCGTCATCGTCGTGCCTGCTGCGGGCAAGATCAAAACCTGGAAAGAGCTCGAAGCGGCCATCAAAGCCAACCCCAAAGCCGTCTCGGTGGCCGGTGGCAGCGCTGGCGGGACAGACCACTTGATCCTGGGCATGTTGATCAAAGCGCTGGGCAAAAACCCGCGTGAAGCCGCTTACGTGGCCTTTGCGGGCGGTGGCCCCGCCAACGCGGCCATCTTGGGCAACCAGGTGGTGGCAGGCATTTCTGGCTATTCCGAGTTTGAAGAGCAAATCAAGGCTGGCAAGATGATTCCTCTGGCCGTCTCGGGCAAAAGCCGCATTCCCGGCGTCAATGTGCCGACCTTGACCGAACTGGGCATCAACGTGTCCGAATCCAACTGGCGCGGTGTGTTTGCAGCCCCCGGCATCAGCGACGCGCAGCGCAACACCTTGATTGACTTTGTCACCCGCCTGAGTCAATCGGCCGCCTGGAAGCAAGAGCTCGAAACCCGCAAATGGACCAACGCCTTCATGACCGAGCGCCCTTTTGAACGCGATCTGGCCAAAGACATTGCCGAAAAGGAAGTGCTGATGAAAGAACTGGGCTTGGCATGACGCCTGTGCGCCTGGCTCTTTTGCTGCTGACCGTTTGCGGCGTGGCCGCCTGGCAACTCACGGTCATTCCGCCATCGCTGATGCAAATGACCGTGGGCCCGGTGCTGGCCCCGGCCGCCATCGTGGCAGCGCTCACCGTGGTGGCGCTGCTGTACGGCTGGAGCGCCTGGCGCGGACGCCAGGTGGACCTGAGCCAGGACAGCGGACAACAAGCCCTGCCCGGCGCGACCACCCGGATGCTCAGCTTGCTGGGTGGCGGGGTGGCCTTCATCGCGCTGGTCATTCCCCTGGGCTTTGTGCTGCCGGGCACGCTGTGCGGCATGTGCATTGCCCGTGCTTTTGACGCGCCTTTCAATGGCAAGTCGCTGCTCATCTGCGGCCTGATCGCTGGCGTGTTCTGGTTTGTCTTTGCCCGCTTGCTGGGCGTGGGCCTGGGGCCTGCACTGCCCTGGTTGATTTGAATCGGATACCCCATGGAAGCTTTTGACGCCCTGATGGGCGGCTTTGCCATTGCCCTTCAACCCACCACCTTGCTGTGGGGTTTTGTGGGCTGCTTTATCGGTACGCTGGTGGGTGTACTGCCCGGCATTGGCCCGGCGCTGACCATCGCTTTGCTGCTGCCCCTGACCTACCATGTGCCCGCCACCAGCATGTTCGTCATGTTCGCGGGCATTTATTACGGCGCGGCCTATGGCGGCTCCACCACCTCCATCTTGCTCAACACCCCGGGCGAATCGGCGGCGGTGGTCACTGCGCTCGAGGGCAACAAAATGGCCCGTCGCGGGCGCGCTGGCCAAGCCCTGGCCACTGCCGCCATCGGCAGCTTTGTGGCGGGCACCATCGGCACTTTGGCACTCACCTTTTTTGCCCCCTGGGTGGTCGACGCCGCTCTGGCCTTTGGCCCCGCCGAATACTTCAGCCTCATGGTGCTGTCGTTGGTGGCGGTGTCGGCGGTGCTGGGCAACTCCATGCTGCGCGGCCTGGTGGCGCTCGGCCTGGGCTTGCTGCTGGGCATGATCGGCATCGACCTGCAAACAGGCCAACCCCGCTTCACCTTTGGCCGCCCCGAACTGCTCGATGGCATCGAAGTCACTGTCGCCGCAGTGGGCCTGTTTGCCGTGGGCGAAGCGCTTTACTTGGCTTGGCAAGGCCGAGAAACCAAAACAGGCGAAGTCATGAAACTCTCGGGCAGCCTGTGGATGAGCAAGCAAGACTGGGGCCGTTCTTGGAAAGCCTGGCTGCGTGGCGCTTTTTATGGCTTCCCCATCGGTGCCATGCCTGCAGGCGGAGCCGAGTTGCCCACGCTGCTGTCGTACTACACCGAGAAAAAACTCTCCAAGCACCCCGAAGAATTTGGCCACGGCGCGATCGAAGGGGTGGCCGGACCCGAAGCCGCCAACAACGCGGCCGCTGCGGGCGTGCTGATGCCCTTGCTCACCTTGGGCATCCCCACATCGGCCACGGCGGCCATCATGCTGTCGGCCTTTGAAGGCTACGGCATCCAAACCGGCCCTCAGCTGTTCAGCCAACAAGGCGGCTTGGTCTGGACCCTGATCGCCAGCCTCTACATCGGCAACGTGATCTTGCTGGTGCTCAACCTGCCTTTGGTCAGCCTCTGGGTCAAGCTGCTCAAGATCCCGCCGCCCTGGCTTTACGCGGGCATCATCGTCATCTCCACCGCGGGCGTTTATGGCGCAGGCAACTCGGTGTTCAACGTCGGCCTGCTGTTTGTCTTTGGCCTGCTGGGCTACCTGATGCGACGCTTTGACTTCCCGGCCGCACCCCTGATCGTGGGCCTGATCCTGGCGCCCATGGCCGAACAATCGATGCGCCAAGCCTTGACCATCAGCCAAGGCGAATGGTCCACCTTTTTCACCCGTCCCTTGTCGGGCAGCTTGATGGCGGTGGCCGTGTTGCTGCTGGTGGCACCAGCACTTTGGCGACAATTTCGCAGACCAACGAAACTTTAATAAGTAATAACCCGCTTCAAAAATTTCCGTTATTTGATTTAATCACTTTTTGTTTTTCACAACTCGAGTTCAGAGACATGCAAGATCCCCAATCCCCTCTCATTCCCCGCCGTGATTACCTCAAATGGATGGGCGCGGCTGGCCTGGCGGCCACTGGCGTTTCAGGCCATGCCCAATCCGCCTGGCCCAACAAACCCATTCGCTGGATCATCCCGTTTGCACCCGGCGGCACCTCCAGCATCGTGGCGCGCAGCATTGCGACCCAGCTGACCAAGCAAATGGGCGTGTCTTTTGTCATAGACAACAAGGGGGGTGGGGGCGGCGTTCCCGCGATGCAAGAGATGATGCGTACCCCGGCCGACGGCTACACCATCGTCATGAGCCACATCGGTCTGATGGCGGTCAACCCCCTCATCTATCCGGACAGCGGCTATGACGTGAACAAGGACTTTTTGCCCGTGACGCTGCTGTCGCGCGTGCCCAGCTTGTTTGTGGTGCACAAAGATGTGCCCGCCACTGACATGAAGTCCCTGGTCGCTTATGTTCGCTCTCGCCCCGGCCAGCTCAACTACGCCTCTGCAGGCAATGCCAGCGCTGGCCACTTGGCCATGGAAGCGCTCAAGCTGGCCACCGGGATGTTCATCACCCACATCCCCTACCGCGGCACAGGCCCCGCCCTGAACGATGTGCTGGCAGGTCGCATCCAATTGATGTCCGCCGGCACACCAGCGCTCTTGCCACACATCAAAAGCGGCGTCCTGCGCTGCATTGCTGTGGGCACCACCGAACGCATCCCGGTTTTGCCAGACGTGCCCACAGTTCAGGAATTGGGCTTCAAGGACTTTGAAACCGTGCAGTGGTACGGCATCCACGCACGCGCAGGCACACCGCCCGATATTCTTTTGAAGCTGCAACAAGAGTGCGCCAAAGCCGTGAAGTCGCCTGAAGTCATGGCCCAAAACGCCGCCGAAAGCGCCATTCCGGGCGGCGGCCCCTCCAGCGAATACGCCGCCTTTGTGGCCCGTGAACAAGCGCGCTGGAAAGA
>NZ_JBILQU010000065.1:0-17086 GCF_044373035.1 Limnohabitans sp.
TGACCAGGGCGTAGTGATACAGAAAACCCGACTGGAACCAGCGGACCACGCCAGAGATCAGTCCCACAAGTTTCCAAGATCCGTTGACAAAGAAGCCGTCGATGATGGCGCGGTCGCCCACCTTCCATAGCCCCATGCCCAAACCACGTGCACCTTTGGCTAAAATGTTTTCGTTGATCCAGTCCATGTAGTACTTGTTCTCCATGACCACGATCAGCGGACGCAGTGCGCGGGCGAAGAAGGCTGGCACTTTGGGGTTGATCAGGTACATGTACCAAGCAGTCACCACACCGGCCAAAGCCAGCCAGAACGGCGCCATGCTCAGGCCATGAATCGCCATGAACACCGGGCCGTGGAACAACTCACCCAATTGCTGCATGGCAGGGTGCTTGACGGCATCGATGAAGATCCCGTCTTTGAAGAAGTCGCCATACAGCATGGGGCCGATCGTCATGTAACCAATGACCACCGAAGGAATCGCCAGCAAGATCAGCGGCACAGTCACCACCCAAGGCGACTCGTGCGGCTTGTCGTGGCCATGGCCGTCTGCGTGATCGTTATGGCCGTGGTGCTCATCGTGACCATGGTGCGCATCCGGGTTCTGGTCGTAGCGCTCCGGGCCATGGAAGACCAGGAAGTACATGCGGAACGAATAGAAGGCCGTGACAAACACACCCGCCAGCACCGCAAAATTGGCAAAGCCAGCGGCAGGCAAGGTGCTCAGGTGCACGGCTTCGATGATGCTGTCCTTGGAGTAAAAGCCCGAGAACAAAGGCGTACCAATCAAGGCCAGAGAACCCAGCAAAGACGTGATCCAAGTGATGGGCATGTACTTGCGCAGACCGCCCATGTAGCGAATGTCCTGGTTGTGGTGCATGCCCATGATGACCGAGCCAGCGCCTAAGAACAGCAGCGCCTTGAAGAACGCGTGCGTCATCAGGTGGAAAACGGCCACCGAATAAGCCGATGCACCCAAGGCCACCGTCATGTAGCCCAGCTGCGACAAAGTGGAATAAGCCACCACGCGCTTGATGTCGTTTTGGATGATGCCCAAAAAGCCCATGAACAAGGCCGTGATCGAGCCGATCAGCATCATGAAATTCAAAGCCGAATCGGACAGCTCGAACAGCGGCGACATGCGCGCCACCATGAAAATGCCAGCCGTCACCATGGTGGCGGCGTGGATCAGGGCCGAGATGGGCGTGGGGCCTTCCATCGAATCGGGCAGCCACACGTGCAGCGGGAACTGGGCCGACTTGCCCATGGCACCGATAAAGAGGCAAATGCAGATCACGGTGATCAGCATGGCGTCCATGCCGAAGATGTACCAAGGGAAATCGATGGCAGCGAGTTCTTGCGCCTTGGCAAACAGCTCGGTGTAGTTGAGCGTTCCGGTGTAGGCGGCGATCAGGCCAATGCCGATGATGAAGCCGAAGTCACCCACCCTGTTGACCAAAAATGCCTTCATGTTGGCGAAGATGGCGGTCGGTTTGTTGTACCAAAAGCCGATCAGCAAATAAGACACCAGGCCCACAGCTTCCCAGCCAAAGAACAACTGCAGCAAGTTGTTGCTCATGACGAGCATCAGCATGGAGAAAGTGAACAGCGAGATGTAGGCAAAAAAGCGGTTGTAGCCTTCGTCTTCGTCCATGTAACCAATGGTGTAGATGTGCACCATCAGGGACACGAAGGTGACGACGCACATCATCATGGCCGTGAGGCCATCGACCATGAAACCGATTTCCATCTTCAGGCCACCCACCACCATCCAGGTGTAGATGCTTTCGTTGAAACTGGCCCCAGCCAAGACGCTGTTGAGCGTGATGGCCGACAGGATGAACGCCAAGAGCACGCCCAAAATGGTGAAGCTGTGCGACAGTCGACGACCAATCCAGTTGCCACCGAATTGGGTGCCCCAAATACCGGCCAACAAAGAGCCCACCAGCGGGGCCAAGGGGATGGCCAGCAATGTGCTGGCGTTGAGGGTCTGACTCATATTCTTGTTAACCCTTGAGCGAATTGAGTTCGTCCACGTTGATGTTGTGCTGGTTGCGGAACAGCAGCACCAGAATGGCCAGGCCAATGGCCGATTCGGCCGCGGCCACCGTGAGGATGAAGAAGACGAACACTTGGCCGTGCATGTCACCCAGGTAGTGTGAGAACGCCACAAAGTTCATGTTCACGGCCAGCAGCATCAGCTCGATGGCCATGAGCAAAACGATCAGGTTCTTGCGGTTCAGAAAGATGCCGATCACGGCCAATGCGAACAGCATGGCACCGAGCGACAAGTAGTGTCCAAGGGTCAGGGTCATCATTTTTTCACCTCCACAGGTGCTGCATCAGTTTGAGCAACGGGGGCAGGCGCTGCTTGGGTCGGGTCCATTTTGACCACTTGCATGCGGTCGGAAGCACGCACCTTGACTTGGATGGACGGGTCAATCGCCTTGCTGTCCTTGCGCCCACGCAGGGTCAGGGCAATGGCCGCGATCATGGCCACCAGCAAAATGGCCGCCGCGATCTGGATCGGCATCAGGTATTCGGTGTAAAGCAAGATGCCCAATGCTTTGGCGTTGTCCACCGGCACGGCACCGTTGCCCATGACCGGTGCTTCGGACAAGCGAAAACCGGACAACAACACAGCGGCCATTTCCAGAGCGACGACGGCCCCCAAAGTGGCCGCCAAAGGAAAGTTCTTCCAGAAGCCTTTGCGCACAGTGTCGATGCCGATGTCCAGCATCATCACCACGAACAGGAAAAGCACCATCACCGCACCCAGGTACACCAGCACCAGCAAGATGGCCAGGAATTCGGCATTGAGCAGGAACCACACAGCAGAAGCTTGCGAGAAAGCCAGCATGAGGTAGAGCACCGCATGCACGGGGTTGCGTGCGGTCACCACCCGGAAGGCTGCAAACAGCAGCACCACCGAGAAGAGGTAGAAGAAACCGGTCTTAACGTCCATAAGTCTGTCTTTTTAAGTGTTCAGGACTGGGCGACGTTCAACGGTAAGGCGCATCGGCGGCACGGGCAGCAGCGATCTCTTTTTCGTAACGGTCGCCCACGGCCAGCAACATGTCCTTGGTGAAGTACAGGTCACCGCGTTTTTCGCCGTGGTATTCAAAAATGTGCGTCTCGACGATCGAGTCCACCGGGCAGCTTTCTTCACAAAAGCCGCAGAAGATGCACTTGGTGAGGTCGATGTCGTAGCGTGTGGTGCGGCGCGAACCGTCTTCGCGCTGGCCGGCTTCGATGGTGATGGCCATCGCAGGGCAAACCGCCTCGCAAAGCTTGCAGGCAATGCAGCGCTCTTCACCGTTGTCATAACGGCGCAGGGCATGCAGGCCGCGAAAACGCGGCGAGAGCGGCGTTTTTTCTTCAGGAAACTGCACCGTCACCTTGCGGGCAAAAGCGTAGCGTCCAGTCAGGGCCATGCCCTTGAGCAACTCCACGAGCATGAAGCTCTTGAGAAAGTCCTTGATCGAGAAAGAGGAAGCAGTCATTGTGGTCATGGTCATTCACCAATCAGTGCCAGATGTTCCATGGCGAGTGCAACCACACGCCAACGACCAGCAGCCACACCAAAGTGACAGGGATGAAGATCTTCCAGCCCAGACGCATGATCTGGTCATAACGGAAGCGCGGGAATGTGGCACGAATCCAGATGAACATGGACACCACCAAGAAAGTCTTGAGGCCCAGCCAGATCCAGCCCGGGATCATGTTGAACAAGGCGTGGTCGATGGGCGACAACCAGCCGCCCAGGAACATGATCACGGCCAGGATGGACACCAGCCACATGCTGGCGTATTCGGCCAAGAAGAAGATCGCAAAGCCCATGCCCGAATACTCGACCATGTGACCGGCGACAATCTCGGCCTCGCCTTCGACCACGTCAAACGGGTGACGGTTGGTTTCGGCCACGCCCGAGATCAAGTAGACGATGAAGATGGGCAACAGCGGCAACCAGTTCCAAGAGAAGATGCTCAGGCCCATGTCGGCGGCAGCGCCCTTGCCTTGCGCCAGAACGATCTCTGTCAAGTTCATGCTGCCCGAGACCATCAAGACCACCAGGAAGCAAAAGCCCATGGCGATCTCGTAGCTCACCATTTGCGCCGATGCACGCAGCGCACCCAAAAAGGCATATTTGGAGTTGGAGGCCCAGCCCGCGATGATCACGCCATACACCTCAATCGACGTGATCGCCATCACCAGCAGCAAACCGGCATTGATGTTGGTCAGCGCCTGCTCGGGGCCGAACGGAATGGCGACCCAGGCAGCCAGCGCCGGCATGATGGCCATGATCGGGCCCAAGCGGAACAAGCCAAGGCTGGCCGCTGTGGGGTTGATCAATTCTTTGGTCAACAACTTCACGGCATCTGCAATCGGCTGCAACAAACCAAACGGCCCCACGCGGTTGGGGCCATGACGCACTTGCATGAAACCCAAGAGCTTGCGCTCCCACAGCGTCAGGTAAGCCACAGCCCCCATCAGCGGCGCGAGGATGGCGACGATCTTGAGCAAAATCCACAAAACAGGCCAAACCATCGTGGCCCACCAGCTGGCAGCCACCAAGTTCAGGCCGCCGTTGTACAGCGCGTCAACCATGGGTCACCTCCTGACGGGCGTCTGCGGTCAATTGCAAAGACGGCGCACGGCGCACGGTACCGTCCAACTGGTAAATGGAAGCGACCGCCGGAGCGGGCGTGGTGGTCCCTGTCAGGTTGATGGCAGCCCGTGTGGCGTTCGATGCCGTCAGCGGTTGAGCCGTGGCGCGCGCCAGCACGTCTTGAGAGGTTTCAAAAGCCACACCCGGAATGTCGAGCAAATTGGCCAGCACGCGCAGCACTTTCCAGGCCGGACGGGTATCGGCCAAAGGTTTGACCACAGCGTGGAAGCTTTGCAGACGGCCTTCAGCGTTGACAAAAGAGCCCGAGGTCTCTGTGAACGGGGCAATCGGCAGCAGCACATCGCTGAATGCCATGTTGGCCTTGAACGGGCTGAGCGTGACCACCATTTCGACCTGCGCCAGTGCTGGGGCAGCAGCGCCACCTGCGGCGCTGTCAAACTCTGGCTCGGTGTTCAGCAAGATCGCGGCTTTCAGGCCGCCGGCCAGCATCTGGCCCGCATGCTTGCCGCCGGTTTGGGGCTGTGCGCCCACCCATTGCGCGCCCACGGTGTTGGCCGCTTCGGTCAGATAACCCACGCTGGCACCCGTTTGCTCGGCAATCCAGTTGGCCAGGGCCAGCAAGGTCGATGCGTTGGCATGGTGTGCTGCGGCATTGCCCAGCAACACCGCCTTGCGCTCGCCGCCCAGCAGAGACTTGGCGATGGCTTGGGCTTGTACAGAGGCCGTGCCCGCACAAGGGGCTGTGACGCCCTTCTCGGCTGCAATGGCGGTCGCCACATCGGCCAGGGTTTGCGCCCAGGCAAACGCATCGGTCACTACCGCGTTGGCCACAGACATGGCCCAGGCGTCGGCATGGCTGAATGCCGCGGGGTCGGTGATCACGTGCAGCTGAGCGCCATGGCGCACGGCGTGCCGTACACGCAGGGCAAACAGTGGATGGTCTTTGCGCAGGTTGGAGCCCACGACCAGAACACGCTGCAAGGTAGACAACGATGCAATGGATGTGCCCAAAGTGCGCACACCTTCGGCTGTAGCAAATTCGGCGTTGCGCAAACGGAAATCAATGTTGTCAGAGCCCAGGCCGCGCATCAAAGCACCGGCCAAATACAACTCTTCCACGGTGCTGTGCGGGCTGACCAATGCGCCGATGCTGTTGGCACCGTGGTCGCGCTGGATGTTGCGCAAACCATTGGCCACGTATTCGAGGGCGGTTTGCCAGTCCACAGTTTTCCACTCACCGCCCTGCTTGAGCATGGGATGGGTCAGGCGGTCAGTGCCATTCAGGGCTTCGTAAGAGAAACGCTCGCGGTCAGCGATCCAGCACTCGTTGACATCTTCGTTTTCCAGCGGTACGACGCGCATGACCTGGTTGTTCTTGACCTGCACGATCAGGTTGGCACCGGACGAATCGTGCGCAGCCACCGACTTGCGACGCGACAACTCCCAAGTGCGGGCGTGGTAGCGGAACGGCTTGCTGGTCAAAGCGCCCACGGGGCAGATGTCGATCATGTTGCCCGACAACTCGGAGTCAATCGTCTGGCCCAGGAAGGTTTCGATTTCGGCGTGTTCGCCCCGGTGTGACATGCCCAACTCCATGGCACCGGCCACTTCCTGGCCGAAACGCACGCAGCGTGTGCAGTGGATGCAGCGGCTCATCTCTTCCATCGAGATCAGAGGGCCGACTTCCTTATGAAACACCACACGCTTTTCTTCTTCGTAGCGCGAGCTGCTGCCACCGTAACCCACAGCCAAATCTTGCAACTGGCACTCACCGCCTTGGTCGCAAATGGGGCAATCCAGCGGGTGGTTGATCAGCAAAAACTCCATGACCGACTTTTGCGCCGCGATGGCCTTGTCGCTCTTGGTGCGCACGATCATGCCTTGCGTCACGGGCGTGGCGCATGCGGGCATGGGCTTGGGGGCTTTTTCGACCTCAACCAGGCACATGCGGCAGTTGGCCGCAATGCTCAATTTTTTGTGATAACAGAAATGCGGAATGTAGGTGCCGGCTTTTTCAGCGGCATGCATCACCATGCTGCCTTCGGCAACTTCCACTTTCTGACCGTCGAGTTCTATTTCAACCATGGGTCTTCACCGCTGTTGCATCGGCATCGACCATGGAGGTCTTGTGCTCGATGAGGTGTACAAATTCGTGACGGAAATGCTTGAGCATGCCGCGTACCGGCATGGCCGCTGCATCGCCCAAAGCGCAAATCGTGCGGCCCATGATGTTGCCGGCCACACTGTCGAGCATGTCGATGTCGCTGGCACGGCCTTGGCCGTGTTCAATGCGGTCCACCATGCGCCAGAGCCAACCTGTGCCTTCACGGCAAGGGGTGCATTGACCGCAAGACTCGTGCGAGTAAAAGTAAGACAAACGCGCCAGCGCCTTGACCATGCAACGCGTTTCGTCCATGACGATCACTGCGCCCGAACCCAACATCGAACCGCCCTCTTTGGCGATGCTGTCGTAGTCCATGGTCAGCTTCATCATCAACTCGGCAGGAACGACCGGCGAGGACGATCCGCCAGGGATCACCGCCTTGAGTTGGCGACCACCGCGCATGCCACCGGCCAGTTCGAGCAGCTTGGCAAAGGGCGTGCCCATGGGCACTTCGTAATTGCCGGGGCGCTCCACGTCACCGCTGACCGAAAAGATCTTGGTGCCGCCGTTGTTGGGTTTGCCGCATTCCAGATACGCCAGACCCCCATTGCGGATGATCCAGGGCACCGCTGCGAAGGTTTCGGTGTTGTTGATGGTGGTGGGCTTGCCGTACAGGCCAAAGCTGGCGGGAAACGGTGGCTTGAAGCGAGGCTGGCCTTTTTTACCTTCGAGTGATTCAAGCAAAGCGGTTTCTTCGCCGCAGATGTAAGCGCCAAACCCGTGCGAGGCGTGCAGCTGAAAGCTGAACGTGCTGCCCATGATGTTGTCACCCAAATAGCCTGCAGCACGGGCCTCTTCGAGGGCCGCCTCAAAGCGCTCGTAGGTGTGGAAAATTTCGCCGTGAATGTAGTTGTAACCCACGCTGATGCCCATGGCATAAGCGGCGATGATCATGCCTTCGATCACCGTGTGGGGGTTGTACTCCATGATGTCACGGTCTTTGCAGGTGCCCGGCTCACCTTCGTCCGAGTTGCACACCAAATACTTTTGCCCAGGGAACTGGCGGGGCATGAAGCTCCACTTCAGACCCGTGGGGAAACCCGCACCGCCGCGACCGCGCAGGCCGGACTCTTTCACGGTGGCGATCACCTGGTCTTGGGTCATGCCCGCAACGCCGGTCTCGGCATTGGGCTGCGCACCGTCTTTGCCCAAAATTTTACGCAAGGCCGCATAGCCGCCGCGTGCTTCGTAGTCTTGGATGCCCCAGTTCGTGCCATTCAGACCGGCATAGATTTGCGGGTTGATGTGGCGGTCATGGAAGCAGCTTTCCACGCCGGTGGCTTGGAATTGGCTCAGAATTTGTTCGACGTTCATCAGGCGGCCTCGGCTTTCTTCAGGCTGTCGACGAGTTGGTCCAATTTTTCATGGCTCATGAAGCTGCACATGTGACGGTCATTGACCAACAACACGGGCGCATCGGCGCAAGCGCCTTGGCACTCGCTGGGCTGCAAAGTGAACAAGCCGTCGGCAGTGGTCTGGCCCGAATGCACGCCCAGCTTGCGCTCCAGGTGTTCCAGGGCCGCTTGGCCACCGCGCAACTGGCAAGGCAGGTTGGTGCAGACGTTCAGCTTGAACTTGCCGACCGGCTTTTGGTTGTACATGTTGTAGAAGGTGGTGACTTCGTGCACCGCCATCACAGGCATGGCCAACACCTCGGCCACGACTTGCTCACTGTCGGGGCTCACCCAGCCTTGTTCTTGCTGCACGATAGCCAAGCAAGCCATGACGGCCGACTGCTTTTGGTCTGCAGGGAACTTGGCAACTTCACGCGCAAAGCGTGCTCTGGTGGAATCAGAGATCATCGGTCAATCTCTCCAAAAACGATGTCCATGGTCCCGATGATCGCGACCGCATCGGCCAGCATGTGGCCACGGGCCATTTCATCGAGAGTGGCCAGATGGGCAAAGCCCGGGGCACGAATTTTGAGGCGATAAGGCTTGTTGGCCCCATCGCTCACCATGTAGATGCCGAACTCACCTTTGGGGTGCTCGACAGCAGCGTAGGCCTCGCCTTCGGGCACATGGAAACCTTCAGTGAAGAGCTTGAAATGGTGAATCAAGTCTTCCATGTTGGTCTTCATGCCTTCACGCGCAGGCGGCGCGATCTTGTGGTTGTCGGTGATGACCGGGCCAGGGTGGGCACGTAACCACTTCACGCACTGCTGGATGATGCGGTTGGATTCGCGCATCTCCTGCACACGCACCAGGTAACGGTCATAGCTGTCACCGGTCTTGCCCACGGGCACGTCAAATTCGACTTGGTCGTAAGCGTCGTAAGGTTGCTTTTTGCGCAAGTCCCAAGCGAAGCCGGAGCCGCGCAGCATGGGGCCGGTCATGCCCAAATTGAGGGCACGCTCTGGCGACACCACGCCCACACCCACGGTGCGCTGCTTCCAGATGCGGTTGTCGGTCAACAGGGTTTCGTACTCATCCACGCACTTCGGAAAGCGCTGAGTAAAGTCGTCGATGAAGTCCAGCAAGGAGCCATTGCGGTTCTTGTTGAGCTGCTCGATGGCCTTGGCGTTCTTGACCTTGCTGACCTTGTACTGCGGCATGCTGTCTGGCAGTTCGCGGTACACGCCACCGGGGCGGAAGTAGGCTGCGTGCATGCGGGCACCCGAGACGGCCTCGTACATGTCGAACAGGTCTTCGCGCTCACGGAAGGTGTAGATCAGGATGGTGGAGCTGCCGCAATCGTTGCCGTGCGAACCGAGCCACATGAGGTGGTTCAAGATGCGGGTAATTTCGGAGAACATCACGCGGATGTACTGGGCGCGCATGGGCACTTGCAGGCCCAGCATCTTTTCGATGGCCAAGCAATACGCATGCTCGTTGCACATCATCGACACGTAATCCAAGCGGTCCATGTAGGGCAGCGACTGGATGTAGGTTTTGCTCTCCGCCAACTTTTCGGTAGCGCGGTGCAGCAAGCCAATGTGCGGATCGGCACGTTGCACGACCTCGCCATCCAACTCGAGCACCAAGCGCAACACACCGTGTGCGGCCGGGTGCTGGGGACCGAAGTTCAGCGTGTAGTTCTTGATTTCGGCCATGTCAGTTCAGGCCTCCGTAGTTGTCTTCGCGGATGATGCGCGGCGTGATTTCGCGTGGCTCAATGCTCACGGGCTCGTAAATCACGCGCTTGCGCTCGGCGTCGTAACGCATTTCGACGTGACCCGACAGCGGGAAGTCTTTGCGGAAGGGGTGACCGATGAAACCGTAGTCGGTCAAGATGCGGCGCAGGTCGTTGTGGCCTTCGAACACGATGCCGTAGAGGTCGAACGCTTCGCGCTCGTACCAGTTGGCCGAGTTCCAGATGTCGTTGACCGAATCCACCAAAGGCAGATCGTCATCGGGGCAGAGCACTTTGACGCGCACGCGCTGGTTCAGGCTCACGGACAACAAATGCACCGTGACACCAAAACGCGGGCCATCGGTGCCCACTTCGCGGTAAGCCGAGTAATCAAGTCCTGCCAAATCTACAAGCTGTTCAAATTGGCAGCCCGGCGCATCACGCAGGGTTTGCATCACACCCAGGTAATGGGCCGCGCTCGCATGCACAGTCACCTCACCCAGGGCCAGGGTGATTTTCTGCACCCGATCACCCAAGGCAACAGCCAAGTTGTCTTGCAAGTCTTCGGGGCGAATGGCGAAATCGGTCATCGTCATTCCCCTCAAGCGCGCGCAATGGTGTGCGTGCGGCGGATTTTTTGCTGCAGCTGGATGATGCCGTAGATCAGCGCTTCGGCCGTGGGCGGGCAACCCGGCACATACACATCCACCGGCACGATGCGGTCGCAACCGCGCACCACCGAATAGCTGTAGTGGTAATAACCACCGCCATTGGCGCAAGAACCCATGGAGATCACCCAGCGGGGTTCAGACATCTGGTCATAGACCTTGCGCAACGCCGGGGCCATTTTGTTGCACAAGGTGCCCGCCACGATCATCAAGTCGGCCTGACGGGGGCTGGCTCGGAACACTTCGGCACCGAATCGCCCCAAGTCATAACGGGCAGCGGCCGAATGCATCATCTCGACCGCGCAGCAGGCCAGACCAAAGGTCATGGGCCAGAGCGAGCCGGTTTTGGCCCAGTTCACCACCGAGTCGTAACTCGTGGTGATGAAGCCTTCTTTCATCACGCCTTCAATCATTTGGGTTCCTCAAACAGGCTGTTTGCTGTTGTGCGTCAAAACGGTCATTCCCAGTCCAGGGCACCTTTTTTCCACTCGTAGACAAAGCCCACGACCAGAATGGCCAGAAAAATGATCACGGCCACAAAGCCGGACAGGCCCACCTCCTTGAGGGCCACGGCCCAGGGAAACAGGAAGGCGATTTCCAGATCGAACAAGATGAACAAAATGGCCACCAGGTAGTAGCGCACATCGAACTTCATGCGAGCGTCTTCGAAAGCTTCGAAGCCGCATTCATAGGGGGAATTTTTTTCCGCGTCAGGCCGATTGGGACCGAGGATGTAGCCTAAAACCTGGGGAATGATGCCGACAGCCACACCGACCAAAATGAACAAAAGAATGGGAAGGTACTGTTCGAGGTTCATGGGGTGACTGCCGGTTAATGACCGAATGAAGCGCCCAAGCCTTCAGCCCGAGCGCTTGCGTTTGTCTGGTGCCGTCGGCGAGACTCGAACTCGCACAGCTTTCGCCACTACCCCCTCAAGATAGCGTGTCTACCAATTTCACCACGACGGCTGGATGCACATGAACAGCTGGCTTGAGGTGCACCTAAAGTGCGTGTTGCTCGCTGTACAGACTCTGATTCTACTCCGGAAAAAAGGCTATTCCTCGACTCAAACCCGGAAAATTGTGCACAGCAGCAAAGCTCAATCCCAGCAGACTGCCAAGCTGATTATTTCGCGGGTACAGGAGGAACGCTGTTGTCTGGTTGGGCAGCAGGTGTATTGCCTGGAATCTGTGCAGCAGGGCTGGTGTTCACAGGGGCAGGCGCCGTCACAGCCGCGCCTTCCAGCACACTGCCCGAAGATGTGGGCGCGAGCTTGCCAAAGTAAGCCAGCAACAAAGTACACACGAAAAACACAGCCGCCAACACCGCCGTGGTGCGCGACATGAAGTTCGCACTGCCTGTAGCACCAAACAAGCTCCCCGAACCACCGCTTCCAAAAGCCGCCCCCATGTCAGCGCCTTTGCCATGCTGGATCAGGATCAGGCCAATCATGGCCAGGGCCGACAACATCTGCACCACCAAAATCAAGGTCAACATCACGCTCATTTGAATACTCCGAAAAAAATCAAAACTGGGTTGAAAAGCTCAGCGCGAAGCGGCTTTCAACATGGATAAAAAGTCTGGGGCCTTGAGTGACGCGCCCCCGATCAGACCGCCGCCCACATCGGGCTGGGCCAGCAAGTCGGCGGCATTGGCGGCATTCATGCTGCCACCGTACAAGATCGACACCCGCTCAGCATGCGCTGTGGCGGCGTGCAACTGGGCACGCAAAACAGCATGCACACTTTGGACTCGCTCAGGCGTGGCCGTCAATCCAGTGCCAATGGCCCAAACGGGCTCATAAGCGACTACGATTTCGCTGATGCAGTGGCCGTTGGTGTGGATCACCGCCGCCAACTGACGCTTGACCACCGCCTCGGTCTGCCCCGCCTCGTGTTCGGCCAGACTCTCGCCCACGCACACGATCGGGGTGATGCCTGCCGCCAAGGCCCGCTGGGCTTTGTTGGCCACCACGGCATCAGTCTCGCCATGGTATTGACGCCGCTCCGAGTGACCCACGATGGCGAAACGCACCGCAAAATCACGCAACATGTCGCACGACACTTCGCCGGTGTAGGCACCTGATTCATGGGCTGACACATCCTGCGCACCCACTGCCAAGGCAGATCCGACCAATAAACTTTGAGCTTGTGCCAGATAGGGGGCGGGCAAGCACACAGCAGCATGGCAACTCACACCCGCCATGCCGCTCAAGATGTCGGACAACAAACAAGCATTGGCAGCCAGGCTGCCATTCATCTTCCAATTGCCCACCATCAATTTGCCGGACATGCCCATCACCAAGTCACCACAATCTTGCCCACATGCTGGTTCGTTTCCATCAGGGCATGGGCCTGCGCCGCGCCTGAGGGCAAACCACCACCCGCCTCCACCGCAGCAAAAACGCTGTGGATGACCGGCTTGATGCGGCCCGACTCGATCCAGGGCCATACCGTCTGGCGCAAAGACTGCGCAATCGCTGCCTTGAAGGCTACGGGGCGCGGACGCAGTGTCGAGCCGGTGATCGTCAAGCGACGGCGCAGCACCATGCCGGCATTGAAATCGCTCTTGACGCCGCCTTGCACAGCGATGATGACCAAGCGACCGTCTTCGGCCAAGGCCTCGACTTCACGCGCCACATAGTCGCCCGCCACCATGTCCAAGATGACATTCACACCCACGCCACCCGTGATGCGCTTGGCCTCAGCCACAAAATCTGTGGTTTTGTAGTTGATGGCATGGTCAGCGCCCAAGTCCAGGCAAGCCTGGCATTTGGCATCAGAACCTGCCGTGGCGATCACTTGAGCGCCAGCCGCCTTGGCCATCTGGATGGCTGTAACGCCGATACCGCTGGTGCCGCCCTGAATCAACAGGGTCTCACCCGCTTGCAAACGCCCGCGGTCAAACACATTGCTCCACACGGTAAAGAATGTCTCGGGCAGCGAAGCAGCTTCGGTATCCGTCAGGCCCTTGGGAACTGGCAAACACTGCACCACTGGGGCCATGCACAGTTGCGCATAACCACCACCCGCTACCAAAGCGCAGACACGGTCGCCCACTGCAAAACCGGCTTCGGCCATGGCCGCCGCATCACCCGACACCACCACGCCCGCCACCTCCAGACCCGGAATGTCAGAGGCACCCGGTGGCACAGGGTAGTTGCCGGTGCGTTGCAGCACATCGGGGCGATTGATGCCGCTGGCCGAAACGCGAATGAGCAACTCCCCTGCCCCGGCCACAGGCTCAGGACGGGTGCCGGGCACCAGCACTTCAGGGGCGCCGAAGCTTTGAATTTCGATGACGTTCATGGTTTGTCCGTTCAGCGTTTGGCGTTCAGCGTTTGGCGTGATTGGCAGGTTGAGCCTTGCGGGTTGGAAGCTTCTCGCCTAACCCTCAACGCTCAACGCAAAACCCCTCATCAGCCTTGAGCCGGACGGTCCAACAAAGCCTTCATCGACAACTTGATGCGGCCTTTTTCGTCGGTTTCCATGACCTTGACCTTGACGATCTGGCCTTCGCTCAGGTAGTCGGTGACCTTCTCAACACGCTCGTGGGCGATCTGGCTGATGTGCAGCAGACCGTCTTTGCCAGGCAGTAAATTGATCAGGGCGCCGAAATCCAGGATCTTGGTCACAGGGCCTTCGTAGACCTTGCCGATTTCAACTTCGGCGGTGATCTGCTCGATGCGTTTCTTGGCGATGTCGGCCTTTTCGCCGTCGGTGGCCGCGATGGTGATCGTGCCGTCTTCGGAGATGTTGATTTGGCAGCCGGTTTCTTCGGTCAGGGCACGGATGGTCGCGCCGCCCTTGCCGATCACGTCACGGATTTTTTCGGGGTTGATCTTCATGGTGAAGAGCTTGGGCGCGAAATCCGACACTTCTGTGTTGGCCGTGCTCATCGCCTCTTGCATCTTGCCCAGAATGTGCATGCGGGCTTCTTTGGCTTGGGCCAAAGCGACTTGCATGATCTCTTTGGTGATGCCCTGAATCTTGATGTCCATCTGCAAAGCGGTGATGCCGTTGGTGGTACCGGCCACTTTGAAGTCCATGTCACCCAGGTGGTCTTCGTCACCCAAGATGTCGGTCAACACCGCAAAGCGGTTGTCTTCCTTGATCAGGCCCATGGCGATACCGGCCACATGGGCTTTCATCGGCACACCGGCGTCCATCATCGACAAGCAGCCGCCGCAGACAGAAGCCATGGACGACGAACCGTTCGATTCGGTGATCTCGGACACCACACGCACGGTGTAGGGGAATTCTTCTTTGGTCGGCAACACTGCGGCCAAAGCACGCTTGGCTAAACGGCCGTGGCCGATTTCGCGGCGTTTGGTGCTGCCCATGCGGCCCACTTCGCCAGTGGCAAAGGGAGGCATGTTGTAGTGAAACATGAAGCGGTCTTCAAACTCACCGGCCAATGCGTCAATGCGTTGTGCATCGCGCTCGGTGCCCAAGGTGGTGATGACCAAAGCCTGGGTTTCGCCACGTGTGAACAGGGCCGAGCCGTGTGTACGGGGCAGCACGCTGTTGCGGATTTCGATGGGACGAACCGTGCGTGTATCGCGGCCGTCGATGCGGGGCTCACCCGCCAAAATCTGGCTGCGCACAATGCGCGCTTCGATCTCGAACATCAGGCCTTCGAGCTTGACGCCGTCAAAGGCCAAGCCCTCTTCGGCCAAAGCCACTTTGACCGAAGCGTAGGCTTCGCGGCAAGCGTGTGTGCGGGCTTGTTTGTTGCGGATTTGGTAAGCAGCGCGCAGTTTCTCTTCGGCCAAAGAGGCCAACTTGGCTTCAAAAGCCAAGTCGCGGGCAGGCGCTTGCCAGTCCCAGACAGGCTTGCCAGCTTCGCGCACCAACTCGTGGATCGCGTTGATGGCGATCGCCGATTGCTCGTGACCGTACACCACACCACCCAACATGATTTCTTCGGACAGTTGCAGGGCTTCGGATTCGACCATCAGCACAGCGGCTTCGGTACCGGCAACCACCAGGTCCATGACGCTGTCTTTGCGCTGGGTCTGTCCGGGGTTCAGGACGTATTCGCCGTTGATGTAACCCACGCGAGCGGCGCCGATGGGGCCGTTGAAAGGGATGCCGGAGATGGACAAAGCGGCAGACACGGCGATCATCGCAGCGATGTCGGCGTCAACTTCAGGGTTCAAAGACACGGTGTGGATGACCACGTGCACGTCGTTGTAGAAACCTTCGGGAAACAGAGGACGGATGGGGCGGTCGATCAGGCGGCTGGTCAGGGTCTCGTGCTCGCTGGGCTTGGCTTCACGCTTGAAGAAGCTGCCGGGGATCTTGCCTGCAGCGTAAGTCTTTTCGATGTAATCGACGGTGAGCGGGAAGAAATCTTGACCGGCTTTGGCGATCTTGGAACCCACGACGGTGGCGAGCACGACGGTGCCTTCCATGTCGAGCAGCACAGCGCCGCCGGCTTGGCGGGCGACTTCGCCAGTTTCCATCTTGACCGTGTGCTGGCCCCACTGGAATGTTTTGGTGACTTTATTGAAAATAGACATGTTCAGAACTCCTGAAAACAAAAGCGCATGAGGCTGCACTGTGGGCCCGGAAGATGACGCTCTGAACTCGATGCCATTCCACAAAACCTTGGGTTCAAAGCCTTGTGGAATGACACAGCGCGGGTTCTTTGTGGCAAATTCCGAAGAAAAAAAGAATAAAGCGCCTGAGCTAGTGAACTAACTCAGGCGCTTTTCATCTGGGGTGACGATTACTTGCGCAGGCCAAGTTTGGCGATCAGTGCAACGTAACGGTCAGCATCACGGGACTTGAGGTAGTCGAGCAATTTGCGGCGACGGCTGACCATGCGCAGCAAACCACGGCGACCGTGATGGTCTTTGGCGTGTGTTTTGAAGTGGGGTGTCAGCTCGTTGATACGGGCTGTGAGCAAAGCCACCTGGACTTCTGGGGACCCAGTGTCGTTGGCAGCACGGGCATTGGCCTTGACGACCTCGGCCTTGATTGAAGATGCAATCATGGTTTTTTCCTTGTTGTTTCGCTGTCTTTCAATGAAGAATTTCAGCGGGTTAATGACTTGCGCCAACTGCCGGAAAAGCGGATGGCGTGCGCTTTGCAAATCGCAAAACAGGCTGATTATAGCCCGAAACATGGCCTCAGTGGAACGCTCAGACAACCCGAAACCTTCACACCTCCAAAAGTCGACACGCCCAAACCAGCGGCCTTCAAGGTCCGCGCAAGTGTTTGTGCGGAGGGCTGGCACCGATGAAGTCCACCCGCTGGTTGATCTTCCGCCCACGACCGATCACCACTCGGGGTTTCCAGACGCACTGTGCTCAAGGCATCTTGCAAGTACTTACGAAAAACAAACGATTGAAGCTAAAAAAGCATTTTTATTTCTCAATTTTTGGCACAAACTTATCCTGCTCATTCAAGAAAAAACCAAAATCCTCACATATTTTCGAACACCTTCGCAACACCACTGAGCCTGTAGTCCATCTCAGCGGTCCAATCCATACCCAACTGGGCTGCTTGATCGACCGCAAGGCCGAGATGGAAATCGCCCGCTAGGCCT
>NZ_JBILQU010000170.1:0-3857 GCF_044373035.1 Limnohabitans sp.
TTGAATTCGACGGTTTCGGATTCGCCTTGGGGCCATGCCCCGCTGTCGTCATCGGGTGCGCTTGGGGTCATTGCACCTCCCAAAGCAGGGTGAACAGGTGTTCGGCATGCACCTTTTGGGCCATGCGTTGCATGAGCTGTTCGACCAGCTTTTCGCGCTTGTCCTGGATGTCGTCGGTGACCTGAAAAATCTCTTGCCGCTGTTTGCGTTGCTGGCGTTCGAGCTTGGCGATGCGTTCTTGAATGGCGTGTTGCTCGGCCAGCGTGGTGGCGTGGCGGGCTTCGCGTTGGGCCACTTTGATTTGTTCTTTGGTGTTTTTCAGGGCTTGCTCGGCGGCCAGTTCCATGTCGTCCGCCCAGCGGTCGAGCTTGTCGCGGGCGTCCATAAAGTGAGCGTTGTTGGTTTCCAGTGCGTGGGCAACCGTGGCATCCGCGTGCCGCTTGGCCTCTGCCTGCAGGCGCTGCCCAGTGGCTGGCGGGAGCTGCACCGCATCAGGCGCAATGCTCGCAGCGGTGCCCATCAGCTTTTCGCAGGTTTCCTGGTCCAGGCTCTTGCCTTGGTCGGTCATGGCAGAGAACAGCAGGTAGTCCTGCTTTTCGAAGCTGTCCACCGTGAGCTTTTGCAGCGCGAGTACGCCCGACTGGCCACGCAACTGCTCCACCACGGTGATGCGGGCTTCGTTCTTTTGGGTGTCAAACACCAGGCGCTGCAGGGGCGTATCAGCAGACTGCGCGTTTTGAATCACCCATTCGCCTAAGGGGTGTGACAGCCGGTAGGTGTGCCCGTCCAGGCTGGGATCATTGACCGCCAATGAATTGGGATCGACAGGCTGGGTGCGCGAAATCAGGTGATAACGCCCCGTGGGCACTTCACTTGGCAGCTCGGCAGGTCGGGGTGGCTTGAGATCAAAGCTCAAGCGCTCGTTGTCAAACCAGACTTTGCCTTTGAGCACATGCTGCGACAAGTCCCAAAAACGACGGCTGAACCGGTCCAGGTGCGCCCGAGTGTCTTGCAGCTGAATGCGCAAACGGTCATGCACATCGGCGTCGAAGTTCTCCATCAACTGGCGACGGGTGTCTTGCATGCGCGCTTGAATGGATGCGTCCATCTCCGCTCTCAGGGCATTAAAAGCGGCGTCGATTTGTGCGGGGGTGCGGCAGGTCTGGTAAATCCCCAAGATCCGCCTTTCAAAGTCCACACCCGACTCGATGGTGCCCAGCACTTCGTCTGACGCGCCAAAAACGCCGTTGAACAGGCTGAATTTGTCGGCCAGCAGCTCCAGCACGCGCAGGTCGGCATGGTTGCGCTCATTAAAGAAGTTGATGACGACCACGTCGTGCTTTTGGCCGTAACGGTGGCAGCGGCCAATGCGTTGCTCCACGCGCTGGGGGTTCCAGGGCAGGTCGTAGTTGATGACCAGCGAGCAGAACTGCATGTTCACGCCCTCGGCGGCGGCTTCGGTGGCGATCAGGATGTCGGCTTCGTCGCGAAAGTGCTCGATCAGCGCGGTGCGGATGTCGATGTCGCGTGAGCCGGTGAGGCGTCCCGTGCCCTGATTGGCGGAGACCCATCGGTCGTAGATGTTGCTGGCCTCGGGGCTGCTGTTCGTTCCGCTGAACAGCACCACTTTGCCCGCGTGGCCGTTTTGCTCCAGAAAGCGTTTGAGGTAGTCCTGCGTGCGTTTGGATTCGGTGAAGATGAGGGCTTTGCGGGGCGCACCCCCGTTCGGTACATCGGCCATGGCCTTGAAGCCAACGTCCAGCGCTTGCAGCAGAGCGGTCGTCTTGGTGTCGGTGCCTATGCCTTGCGCCCACGCTATCAGGCGGTCGAGTTCATCGATTTCGTCATTCAGGCGTTTGCGGTCGAGTTTGGCCGGGTCAATGGGTTCGGCTTGCTCTTCTTCGCCTTCATTCAAGATTTCGTCGAGCAGGTCTTCCGCAATCTCTTCGTCCTCAATCAATATCTCAACCCAGTCGTCTTGTGCTGGGATTTTTTCTTCGCGCAGGGCCTGCAACCGCAGCTTCATCACCGACAAGGTGCCCGCAATGGCCAAAGAGCTGGACGCCAACAGTTTTCGCAAAATCAGCTCGGTCAAGTGCCTCTGGCGGCGCGGAATGGCATAGCTGTCGTCATGCAGCAAATAAGCGGTCACCGCTTCATACAGCCTGTGCTCGTCGTCGGTGGACCGGAACTTTTGCGTGTGGGGCTTGCGTTCGGTGTAGTTGATGTACTCGGTCACGTCTTTGCGGAGCGTGCGTTTGCAAAAGCTGGCCAATCGGTTGCGCAGGCCTTGCAGGTCGCCACCCACGCCGGTGAACTGGCTGCGGAAGGCATTCACATCCCCAAAGATGTTTTCATCGATCAGGGTGGACAGGCCGTACAGCTCAAGGATGGAGTTTTGCAAGGGCGTTGCCGTCAGCAACAACTTGCGGCTGTCACCGGTGGCCCAGCGGATGGCTTGGCCAATTTTGTTGCTCTCGCGGTAGGCGTTGCGAAGTTTGTGGGCTTCGTCGATGACGACCAAGTCCCAGGCCATGGACCGCACTTCTTCTTTGATGCGGGTGGCGTAGGCATACGACACGATGAGAACGGCTTTTTGGCGCAGGGGGGCCAAGCCTTGGCGCTGGGCTTCGCGCCAGGTTTTGGAGTCCAGCACCACGGCGGGCAGGTTGAACTTTTCTTTCAGCTCCAGCGCCCATTGCTTGCGCAGCGATGCGGGGCAGATGACCAGCAGTTGCCGTTTGCGCTCGGCCCAGTATTGGCACAGCACGATGCCCGCCTCGATGGTTTTGCCCAAGCCCACTTCGTCGGCCAACAGCACGCCTTTGCTCAAAGGCGACTGGAGCGCAAACACCGCCGCCTCGATCTGGTGCGGGTTCAGGTCCACGCTGGCGTTGAACAGGGCCTGACTCAAGCGGTCGATGCCGCCACCTGCGTGCTGCAGGGTCAGGTCGTGCGCGATGTATTTGGCTTGGTGGGGGGTGAGAAGCATGTCACGGCTATTCGCCAGAAGAATGGAACCAAAGGTCCGTATCCTAATGTTTGAATGCGCGTTATCTTACAGATGTGCATATTTCTTTGTTAGAAATAGCACGGCGGCAAAGTCGCCAGGGCTCAGGCGGGTGAGGGTGTGCACTTGGGCCAGCTCGGCGGGGCTGGGTTTGGGCAGGTGGCGTTGTACCGAGGGAACTGTCGGTCAGGTCCACATGAATCCGGTAGCTTCAAGGCGGCGGGAGTTTCTTCAGCGGCGAGTGCTGGTTGAGCGCTTCGAGGTAGTTCTCCACCCCCGCTTTTTCCCGCTCCAGAAATCGGGCCACCGCCTCAGAAAACGCCGGGTGCGCCAGCCAGTGGGCGCTGTGGGTGGGGGTGGGCAGCAGGGCGCGGGCCATTTTGTGTTCGCCTTGTGCGCCGCCTTCAAAGCGTTTCAGGCCGTGCTGGATGCACCATTCGATGGGCTGGTAATAGCAAGCTTCAAAGTGCAGGCAGTCCACCCGCGCCAGCGCGCCCCAATAGCGGCCATAGGCCACTTCGGGCTGGCCTTGGGCGTCCAGGTGCAGGCCGATCAGGCTGATGCCAATCGGCTGGCCCGCGTGTTCGGCCACAAACAAAAGCCAGTTGGGGGCCATGTCGGTGCGCATGGCTTCGAAGAACGCCGGGGTCAAATACGGCGCATTGCCGTGTTCCCAATAGGTTTGCTGGTAGCAGCGCAGCAGGACGGCCCAGTCGCCTTCCGTCATGTCGGGGCCGCGCACGGCGCGAAATGTCACGCCCGCCTCCTGCACTTTGCGGCGCTCTTGCCGGATTTTTTTGCGCTTTTCTTGGGTCAGGCTGGCCAAAAAGTCATCGAAGTCGCGCCA
>NZ_JBILQU010000066.1:0-16650 GCF_044373035.1 Limnohabitans sp.
ACTGTTGTCCGCCGGGCGATTGCATCCAGCGGCGCACCAGCCAGAACAGCGCGAGCAAGACCAAGGCCATCACCGGCGCGTATTCGGTAAAAGCTTTGCCCACCACCATCACGAAACGGGTGGGCGCGGGCAGCGCGTCGCCCATGTCGTTGAACAGGGTTTCGAATTGGGGCACCACAAAGCCGAGCATGGCGACCAGCGAAATGATGGCCACGCCCAGCAGGATGCAGGGGTAAATGATGGCCGAGATGACGCTTTCGCGCAGGGCTTTGAGGCGTTCGAGGTGTTCGACCAGGCGTTCGAGCACGGCGCTGATTTGGCCGCTGGCCTCGCCCGAGCGGATCATGTTGATGTAGAAGTCGCTGAATTGCTGCGGGTGTTTGCCCAGCGCCTTGCTCAAGGGCTGGCCACTTTTGACGTCTTCGAGCAGGGTTTGGGTCAGCGCCATCATGGCGGGCTTGGCGTTCATGCCAATGAGCACGCGCAAGGCGTTGTCCAGCGCCAGCCCGGCTTTGAGCATGATGGACAACTCGCTGGACATGACCAGGATGTCGGCCTGGGTCACGTTTTGGTTGGACAGCAGGCGCGACAGGCGTGAGCTTTGACCGCCGTGCAGGTTTTTGAACTGGGTGGCTTGTTCTGCCACCAGCGAGGTGCCGGCTTCGCGGATGTTCAGCAGGGTCAGGCCCTGGCTGCGCAGCTGCTGCATGGCGCGCGCCTGGGTGGGGGCGCTCAGGCGGCCTTCGTGGATGCTGGCGTCGGCACGGGCGGCTTTCCAGACGTAATCAGGCATCGGACTGGTCCTCGGTCACGCGCAGCAGTTCGTCCAGCGTGGTGACGCCGTCGGCCACTTTGCGCAGACCGTCTTCGTAGAGGGTGTGCATGCCCGCCGCCGTGGCTTTGGTGTGCAGCGAGGCCGAGTCCAGGCCGTCCAGGATGCCTCGACGCATGACGTCGTCCATGACCAGCAGCTCGTGGATGCCGGTGCGGCCCGAATAGCCGGTTTGACGGCACTGCGGGCAACCCACGGCGCGCCAGAGTTTGGGCGCGCTCAGGCCCAGGCGGTCCATGCCGGCTTCTTTGACGACTTGGGGGTCGGGCACGTAGGCTTCTTTGCAGTGTTGGCAAAGGCGGCGCACCAGGCGCTGGGACAGCACGCCGTTGACCGAGGAGGTGATGAGGTAGGGCTCGACGCCCATGTCTTGCAGACGGATGATGGCGCCGGCGGCGGTGTTGGTGTGCAAGGTGGACAGCACCAGGTGGCCCGTGAGGGCGGACTGCACGGCGATTTGCGCGGTTTCGGTGTCGCGCATTTCGCCGATCATGATGATGTCGGGGTCTTGCCGCAGGATGGAGCGCAGGGCGCGGGCAAAACTCAGGCCGATTTGCTGGTGCACCTGGATCTGGTTGATGCCTTCGAGCTGGTACTCAACGGGCTCTTCGACGGTGATGATTTTGTGCGCGTCCGAGTCGATTTTGGACAGGGCCGCGTACAAGGTGGTGGTTTTGCCCGAGCCGGTGGGGCCGGTGACCAACAAAATACCGTGGGGCCTGCCCAGCAGTTGGTTGAAGCGCTCCAGAGTGTCGGCTTCGAAGCCCATGGATTCGAGGCTGTAGCGCACGCTGGTGCGGTCAAGCACGCGCATGACCACGCTTTCGCCGTGCACGGTGGGGATGGTGGACACGCGCAGGTCCAGTTCGCGGCCCTTGACCCGGGTTTTGATGCGGCCGTCTTGCGGCAAGCGGCGCTCGGCGATGTCCAGGTGCGCCATGAGCTTGACGCGTGAGTTGACCGCCGGGCTGAGCTGGGGCGAGACGATTTCTTCGGTGCGGATGACACCGTCCACCCGGTAGCGCACATGCAGGCCGTCGTCAAAGGGTTCGAGGTGGATGTCCGAGGCGCGCATGTCGATGACGCGGCCAATGATGAGGTTGACCAGCCGGATGACGGGGGCCTCGCTGGCCAGGTCGCGCAGGTGTTCGACAAAGTCGCCCACGTCGGTGCCCAGCTCGTCGTCGTCTTCGCGCTCGGGTTCGTCATGGCTGCTCAGGGCTTTTTCGATGTCTGAGGGGTTGGCCACACAGGGGTGGATGCGCTGCCCGGTGGCCAAGCGCAGGGCTTTGAGCACAAAGGGGTCGTCGGCCACGGCCATGGCCAGGCTCAAACCGGTTTCGTCGAGTTTGAGGGGGTAAATCAGGTGGGTGCGCAAGAAGTCGGGCTGCAGGCCTTCGACTTCGGGCATGACATCAGGAAACTCGTCGGCGGCCACAAAGGGCAACTGCAGCAGCTCGGCCAGCGCTTGGGTGACGTCGCCTTCAGACACCAGACCGAGGTTGACCAGCACTTGTTCGAGCACGCTGGCGGTTTCGTCGCGCGCGTTGAGGGCGCGGTCGAGGTCGCGTGCAGTGAGCTTGCCCTGGTTGACCAGCAAATCGCCCAAACGCGAGCGGGGCTGGAGCGGAGCAACATCCATGGGAGCGGGTGCGGTGGACAGTGCGGTCATGGGGACATCGTCGAAAGCTGAATAGCGATGGATGTTACCCCAGTCGCCCCCGACAAGGCCTGCCCCTGTTTCTGATCTAACGTAGCGCCTTCACAGGCGCACTCACCCCGGGCGAAGACCCGGGGTCCATGGCGCTGCGCTTGGCCAACGCCAGCTTCCCGCTCTGGAATCCGACTTCATGGACTTTGCGGTGTCAGTTTCTGGGCTTGCTGCCCAGGCGCATCCAGTCCCGAGCAATCGGGTAGACGAGGTCCATGTGGCGGTCGGCCGAGTTGCTGAACATCATGAAAATTCTGGCGTTGTCCGGTTGTGTGCTCCAGCCTATGCGCTGGCCGCCGTAGCCCACGGCCCAAAAGCTTTGCGGTGTCATGGCGTTTTCAGTGAACGTGAAGTAACCGTAACCGGACATGTGGTTGACCAAGCCAGGCGCACGGATTTGGGTGCTGCCCATGTCCCGAATGAAGCGGCCAAAGCAGCTGTCTTGTTTGCGCTCCTTGTCCACGTGAATGGCCAGCCTGATCCAGTCGATCAGCGCCAAGCGCATGCCGTCGTTGGCGCCCCGAAAATAACCACTGCGGTCGGTCGCCAAAATGGCCGCGTGCTCGGCATCGGCAGGGGCCAGCAATTGTTCTTCCACCCAGCGGGTGGCAGGCATGCCGGCTGTTTTTTCCAGCATCATGGCAGCGGTGTAGGGATCGCGTGACTTGTAGCTGAAGCGTTCACCCGGCTTGATTTTGGAAAACAAGCCCCGCTGCGCCGAGGATTGGCTGGGTGTGGCGAGCAAGCGCTCCAGATTGCCTGCGCCTTCGAAGTGAAAGCGCGTTTCTTCTGCGGTGGTTCCCAGGTAGTCGCGTTCGCCGGGCTCGGTGGTGCCCGAGGCCATCATCAGCAAGTCGCGCAATGTGGCGACGCCCAAATCGGTGCCAGACAACGCAGGGATGACCGCGTCAGCACGTTGCCCCAGGCTCAATCGGCCTGCACAAATGGCCTTGCCCGCAGCGAGAGCGGTCATGGTCTTGGCCATGCTGGCGCTCAGCAGTCGTGAGTCCAGGCGGATGCCGCCAGTGGTGGTGATGCTCACGATCTCGCCGGCGTCCAGCAACACCAGCACCCGGGATTCGATCTGCTGCATCAATGCCTCGGCGCGCTGGACGATCGGGGCTTCTATGGGCGTGGCAGGGCGGACGGGTACAGGCTGAGCTTGCGGACGCGGGCTGGTGCGGTAGTGCCAAGCTTGGCCCGAACCCAACAGAAAATCTTCAGGTAAATAAAGCACACCCCCATCTCCCAGTGGTGCGCCACCTGGCCCTGGCGTGGTGGCTGCCTGGTTTTTGGGTGGGGTTTTGGGGGCGACCTCTTTGATCTGGAATGTTTTGTGGGTCAGGTCGGTGCGGGGCGGGGCTTGTAGGGCTTGGGCCATGGCGGGTGGCGCGGTGGTGCCTGGGGTGCCTGGGGTGCCTGGGGTGCCTGGGGTGCGCGTGAGGGACGCGCTGCAACGCTCTCGCACCAGGCTTTTGCCATCAGCTGCAAACATTTGCCCCTTGAGTTCCAGGGTGCCGTTGGGGGCATGGCCACTCAGGCGTGTGACCCAGCGGGTCGCGGTGTCGGATCGGCGTCGGCCTTGGGACTGGAGGTCCAGCTGGCCCGATGGCGCCCGCTGATAGGAATAAGTCTCTACGGTCTGCTCGTCGGACCGGTCGGAGGTACCCGACATGCCGGTCAGGGTTAAAGTCAGGGGCAGGGTGAAACCGGGGCCGCGATTCGCAGTATTTTCAGAGCAGGTCAATGCACCGACCCAGCGGCCGTCCAGCGCATTGGCCCAGGCCATAGGGCTGGCCAGTGCCAACCACGCAAGGGCGGCAGCGGTTAGTTTTGAATGGTTCATGCCGACGCCTTTGGGTGAGAAGATGGTGGTCAAAATGTTTCTCGAATTGGGGGGCTAAGCGCCCTCTCCCCTGGGCCAACATAAATCCCTGATTTTCAGTGGCCCCACGTCAAGGTTTGGATTCCCATGGCAGATCAGCCGGCCGAGCCCAGCGCCAGGCCCGCGTGTTCGCGCAGGGGGTGAAAGTGGATTTTGGGAAAGCGCTCTTGCGCCAGGCGCACATCGTAGGGGCTGGTGCACAAATAGGCCAAGGTGCCAGCCGCGTCGAGCGACATGCGCTGTGGGTAGGCGTTGGTGAACTCGCGCAGTTCGGCCGGGGTGTCGGCGGTGATCCAGCGGGCGCCGGTGTATTGGCAGCCTTCCAGCCGCACGTCGCAGTCGTATTCGGCTTTGAGGCGGTGCTGCACCACTTCAAACTGCAGTTGACCGACCGCGCCCAGCAGCATGGGGCCGCCGATTTCGGGTTTGAAGACCTGGATCGCGCCTTCTTCGCCCAATTGGTCGAGGCCGGTTTGCAGTTGCTTGGTGCGCAGCGGGTTTTTCAGGATCACGGTCATGAAGAGTTCGGGCGCAAAAAACGGCAGACCGGTGAATTGCAGATTCGCACCGTCGGTGATGGTGTCGCCCAGTTGCACGCCGCCGTGGGTGGTGAAGCCAATGATGTCTCCGGCATAGGCTTCGTCCACCGCTTCGCGCCGTTGCGAGAGGAAGGTGACCACGCTGGTGGGGCGCAGTTCTTTGGCGGTGCGCTGCACCTTGAGCTTCATGCCGGGGGTGTATTTGCCAGACGCCATGCGCACAAAGGCGATGCGGTCGCGGTGGTTGGCGTCCATGTTGGCTTGCACCTTGAACACCACGCCCGAAAACGCGCTGTCTTCGGGCTGGATCTCTTTGACCACGGGCTGTTTGTTGACCAGCAGGTTGCTGGTGCGGGGCCGGGGCGCGGGGGCCAGGTCGACCAGGGCGTCGAGCACTTCCATCACACCGAAGTTGTTCACGCCGGAGCCGAAGAACACGGGGGTTTGCTTGCCCGCCAAGAAGGCGGCTTCGTCAAACGCGGGCGATGCGCCGGTGGCCAGCTCCATGCTGTCCATGGCGGTTTGCCATTCCAGGCCAAAGCGCTCGGCCAGTTGGGCTTGCTCGGTGAGGGAGATGGTTTCGAAGTCTTGCGGCAGGCGTTCGCTGCCGGAGTCGAACACGGTCATGGCCTTTGTGCGCAGGTTGACGATGCCGCCAAACGATTTGCCTTGGCCGATAGGCCAGGTCATGGGCACGCAGGGCATGCCCAACTCGCGTTCAACTTCGTCCAGGATGTCGAGCGGGTCGCGCACTTCGCGGTCCATCTTGTTGACAAAGGTGATGATGGGCGTGTTGCGTTGACGGCAGACCTCGATCAGGCGGCGGGTCTGCGCTTCCACACCGTTGGCCGCGTCGATCACCATCAGGGCCGAGTCCACGGCAGTCAGCACGCGGTAGGTGTCTTCGCTGAAGTCTTTGTGGCCGGGGGTGTCGAGCAGA
The DNA here is from genome assembly GCF_044373035.1 of Limnohabitans sp. GTDB lineage: Bacteria > Pseudomonadota > Gammaproteobacteria > Burkholderiales > Burkholderiaceae_C > Limnohabitans_A. Next base: position 5,908 of record NZ_JBILQU010000066.1, read on the forward strand.
TTGATGACGTGGTCGCGGTAGAGCATTTGCATGACAGACGAGGCCACCGAGATGCCGCGCTGCTTTTCGATTTCCATCCAGTCCGATGTGGCGTGGCGCGAGGCCTTGCGGGCCTTGACCGAACCGGCGATCTGGATCGCGCCCGAGAACAGCAAGAGCTTTTCGGTCAGCGTGGTTTTACCCGCGTCGGGGTGGGAAATGATGGCAAACGTTCGGCGGCGCCGGGTTTCGTGGGCGTAGGTCACAAGGGGTCCTGAAGATCGTGCGGGTGGCCAAACAGCCCCCGTGGTGGCCAAACCCGTGCGGGCCGACCAAAGGGGCGATTTTACCGGGCTCGGCCCAAATCAGACCGGCGAGCGCAGTCGCCTAGGGGCAGACCCCGAAGCCCATTCGGCCATACACTGCAGGGTATGAATGCCAACCTCCTCCTCCTCACGCTCTGCCAGGGCCTGTTCTTCACCAACAACGTCACCTTCATCGCCATCAACGGTTTGGTGGGTCTGTCGATGGCGCCGCTGGGCTGGATGGCGACTTTGCCCGTCATGGGCTATGTGGTGGGTGGAGCCCTGTCGACCGGGCTGGTGGCCAAGAGCCAGTCGCGCTGGGGGCGCAAGGTGTCGTTTCAGCTGGGGCTGGGCGTGGCTTTTTTCTCGGCCTTGTTGGCCGCTTATGCCGCGTGGAGCCACAACTTCTGGCTGCTGGTGGCGGCCACGGTCATTGCGGGTTACTACAGCGCCAACGGCCAGTTGTACCGTTTTGCGGCAGCCGAGTTGGCGGCAGACGGCTTCAAGGAAAAAGCGGTTTCTTTGGTTTTGGCGGGTGGCTTGATTGGTGCCATCGTCGGCCCCAACCTGGCCTCGCGCACCCGCACCCTGTACGAAGTGCCGTTTTTGGGCGCTTACATGGCGCTGGGCATCGTGGCGATTTTGGCCATGGTCTGCATGGCCTTCATCCGTTTCCCGGAAGTGCCCGCCAAAAAGCCCGGGGACAGCGCGGGCAGGCCTTTGCGCGAGATCATGCGCCAACCGGTGTTCATCGTCGCGGCGGCGGCAGCGGCCCTCAGTTATGGCGTGATGAACTTGCTGATGGCAGCCACCCCGCTGGCCATGCAGGTGTGCGGCTTCAGTTTTGACGATGCAGCGCTGGTGCTGGAGTGGCATGTGATCGCCATGTTTGCGCCGGGCTTTTTCACAGGGCACCTGATCAAGAAATTCGGTACGCTTCCAATCATGGCGGTGGGCGTGGTCATCAACTTCGCGTGCATCGGCATTGCACTTACCGGGGTTGAGTTGCACCAGTTTCTGATCTCGCTGTTCTTGCTGGGCCTGGGCTGGAACTTTTTGTTCACCGGCAGCACCACGCTGGCCATGAAGGCCTGGACCCCTGCCGAAAAAGACCGGGGTCAGGCAGCCATCAACTTCTTTGTGTTTGCAACCATGGCCGTGACCTCGTTCGCATCAGGTGCCTTGGTCACCACACAGGGCTGGATGTGGCTGAACATCGGCTCGCTCTTGCCAGTGGCATTGACCGGCGTGGCGCTGGTGTGGATGGTGTTCAAACAGAGGGACGCGCAGAAAATCGTGCCATCAGCCAGCGCTTGAGCGCGGTGAACACCTGGGCGCGGTAGAGGTCGTTGAAGATCTCGTGGTACATGGCCTCAAAGCACTCGGCCTGCAGCACGGCGGCGGGTGCGGCCCGCGCGAAGTCGGCACTGGCCTGCGCATTGACCAATCGGTCTTGCCCCGCGTAAAGCAGCAAAGTGGGCACCTGCCACTGCCCTGCGTCTGCCCGTGTTTGAGCCCCCTGCGTCAAAATCCAGGCCGCCAGACCCGCGCTGATGCGGCGGTGCACCAGCGGATCGGCCTGGTAGGCTTTCACCACATCGGGGTCGCGTGACAAGAACTCGGTTTTCAAGCCGTTGTCCACACGCAGGTGCGGCAGCACGTGGGGCAGGCTGGCCAACAGCATTTTCTGGAACAAGTTGGGGAACGCGCCCAAGGCCGGTGATGACAACACCGCCGCATCGACCGGGCGCAAGCCCTCGGCCAGCGTGCGCGCCACCACCAAGCCGCCCATGCTGTGGCCCAACAAAATGAGGGGTGTGCCCTGAAAAGAAGGGTGCTGACGGGTGTCATCGATCACCCGGCACAAATCGGCCTGCAAGCTGCCAGGGCGCAACATGTCACCGCGTGCACCGTGGGATTGGCCGTGGCCTTGCTGGTCGTAGGCGCGCACCGCAAAACCCCATTGGTGCAAGTGCGCTGCCACCTCGCCGTAGCGCCCGGCGTGTTCGCCCAGGCCATGCACCAAGAGGACGGTGCCCAGCGGTTGGCTGGCAGGCAGGGCCCAGTCGTACAACGCCAGTGGGCCCGCCTCGCCATGCAAGCCCAACACTTGGGGTCGGGGCAAGGAGGGACGTGCAATCAGGTTCATCAAGGCATCCGCGCCATCACTTCGGCCACCGCCGCCGTGAGTTTTTTGGCGTAAGGCACATGCAAAAACTCGTTCGGCCCGTGCGCGTTGCTCTTGGGGCCGAGCACGCCGCAGACCATCATTTGCGCCTTGGGGAAACCCGCGCTCAGCATGCTCATCAGCGGGATGGTGCCGCCTTGCCCGATGTAGCCCACGCCTGCGCCAAAGTGCGCCTGGCTGGAGCTGTTGAGTGCTTGCTCGAACCAAGGGGAGGTGTCGGGCGCGTTCCAGCCCGTCGCGCCGCCACCCGATTCAAAGGTGACTTTGGCTTGGTAAGGTGCGTTGTCTTCGAGCAGGGCTTTCATCTCGGCCACGGCTTGTGCCGCTTCCACCAGCGGCGGCAGGCGCAGGCTGAGCTTGAAGGCGGTGTAAGGCCGCAGCACATTGCCCGCGTCTTTGATCGCTGGAAAGCCTTCCGCCCCGGTCACGCTGAGCGTGGGCGTCCAGGTGCGGTTGAGCAGGGCTTGTGTCGGGTCGGTGGTGGTGGGCAACGCAAAGCTGGTGGAGCCGCCGCAGTCGTAATGCGCCCACGGAAACCGCTTGTACACCTCGTCACCCAGGATGGCCGCGGTGGCTTGGGCTTGCGCCAGCCGCTCGGCGGGCACTTCGCAATGAAAACTCGCGGGCAGCAGACGGCCTGTGGCGCTGTCTTCGAGGCGGTCAAGCACTTGGCGCATGATGCGAAAGCTCGACGGCACCAGGCCTGAGGCGTCGCCCGAGTGAATGCCCTCGGTGAGGATCTGAACCTTGAGCGTGCCGCTGGCCATGCCGCGCAGGCTGGTGGTGAGCCACAGCTGGTCGTAGTTGCCTGCACCGCTGTCCAGGCAAATCACCAAGCCCACATCGCCCAGGCGGGTGCGCAACGCGTCCACATAGGGCAGCAGGTCGTAAGAACCCGATTCTTCGCAGGTCTCGATCAAACCCACAATGCGCGGGTGGGGTGTATTTTGGCTTTTCAGGGCCTGCACGGCAGCGATGCTGGCGTAGGCCGCGTAACCGTCGTCGGCCCCACCCCGACCATAGAGCTTGCCGTCTTCATAAACAGGGGTCCAGGGGCCAAGATCGTTGCGCCAACCGTTGAACTCGGGCTGCTTGTCCAGGTGGCCATACATCAGCACCGTCTGGCCCGAGCCCTCGCTGGCGGCGCGGGTGGCCGCCACTTCAAAAAACATGACTGGCGTGCGACCGGGCAGCTGGATGATCTCGAGTGTGAGGCCCTCGACCTTTTGCGCCTCCACCCACTGCGCGGCGCGGCGCAGCACCGACTCGATGTGGCCGTGCGCGGCCCAGTCGGCGTCAAATGCGGGCGACTTGGCGGGGATCTCGATGTATTTTTTCAGCTCGGGCAGGATGGTGCTGTCCCAGGCTTGGGTCACGTCGTTCAAGGCGCGTACGCTGTCGAGCGCGCCATCGGGCATTTCGCGGTGCAGGGGGGCGTTCATGGTGGGACTCCTTGTGGCGGCACAAAAGAAAAACACTGTAGCGGTTTTGGCAAGAGAGGGCCATGGCGGTCTCGCGCTGAGGTGACACCCTCGCGGCAGCGCTGCCGAATTGCCCCGTCACAATGGCCGGTCTGCAACCTATACGGAGCGCTCGATTGAACATGAAACCGCTTGTTCGGCCCACACCGGGGCCAGCACTGCGCACAGGCGGCCTCGTGCTGGCCGCCGGCGCGGGCAGCCGCATGGGCCATCGGCCCAAATGCCTGCTGCAGCTGGACGGTTTGAGCTTGCTGGAGCGGCAATTGCAGGCCTTGTCACTGGCGGGCGTTTTCCCCATTCAGGTGGTGCTGGGGCACCACGCAGAGCGCATCCTGCAAGACGGGGCTGTCGCTCGCTGGGCTGCTCAGCCGGTGCTCAATCCGCAACCCGACGACGGTCATGTCAGCTCATTGCGCATCGGCTTGCGGGCCTTGCCACCCGATCTGGATGCGGTGGTGGTGGCACTGGCCGACCAACCCTTGATCAACACGCCAGAGGTGCAGGCATTGCTGCAGGCTTTTGCGCAGCGCCCGGCTGGAACGCAGCTGCTGCAACCGACCCTGCAAGGCTTGCCCGGCAACCCAGTGGTGTTTTCTGGCGCGGTGATGGCGCAAATCCTGGCGGGCGACGAGCCCATGGGCGCACGCCAATGGATGCAAGCCCACCCCGAAGCCGTGTACCACTGGGAAACACCCCATAGCCACTACCACCTGGACGTAGACAATGAAGAAGACCGCCAGGCCGTGCAGCAGTTGACGGGGCAAAGCCTGGGTTGGCCGCACGATTTGAACCGCTGAAAAAAGAGACAGGCATGAACAGCATCGACATTGACGTGATCCGCACCGCCCTCGATTGGCAAAGCCGTGGCCACCGCGTGGTCATGGGCACGGTGGTGCGCACTTGGGGTTCGGCACCACGGCCACCCGGCTCGCTCATGATCATCAGGGACGACGGTCAAGTCGCCGGATCGGTTTCGGGCGGTTGCATCGAAGACGATTTGATCCGCCGCGTGGCCACTGGCGAGTTGGCCCTGCGCCTGCCCGACACCACGACCTATGGGCAGACAGCCGAAGAGGTGCGACGCTTTGGCCTGCCCTGCGGCGGCTCGGTGCAGGTGGTGTTGGAGCCTTTGTCGGCCCATTCGCAACTGCGCGAATTGCTGGTGCAGATCGAGCAACACCAACGCGTGGAGCGCCGTCTGGACATGGCCACCGGCCTGGTGCGCATGCGCGTCGCCACTGAGGGCGACAAGCTGCAGTTTGACGGCCAAAGCCTGACCACCGTGCACGGCCCGCGCCTGCGTTTGCTCATCATTGGCGGCGGTCAGTTGTCGCGCTATCTGGCCGCCATGGCTGTCATGTTGGACTACCAAGTCACGGTGTGCGAGCCGCGTGTGGAATACCACGAGGGCTGGGAAGCCATGAGCGGTGTGACCTTGTCCAAAGAGATGCCCGACGACCTGGTGCTGGCCATGCAGCTGGACCACAACAGCGCCGTGGTGGCTGTGACGCACGATCCCAAACTGGACGACTTGGCGCTGATGGAGGCGCTGCGCACCCCCGCGTTTTATGTCGGCGCATTGGGCTCGCAGCACAACAACGCTCAGCGCCGCAAGCGCTTGCTGGACTTTGCGGTGAGCGAGGCCGAGGTGCGCCAATTGCACGGCCCGGTCGGCCTGAATCTGGGTGCCTTGACGCCCCCTGAAATCGCCATGAGCATCGTGGCCGAAATGACCGCCTTGCGTCGGGGCACCAATTTGCGCCAGGCGCTCAGCAATTGGGAAGGCTCAAAAACGGTGTGCGGTTTGGTTTGACAGGGCTTAGGCAGTGGCAACGTCTAAGATCAGCTTCAGTGAGATCAACAGCAAACCTACTTGCACCCACTTGAAGAACCAGTCGTCGGCGATCTTGCGTGTGAGGTACGCGCCCGCCACCGTGCCGATCAGTGCAAACGGGATCAACACCAATGCGCCCATCAGTTCGTTGGGGCCATAGGGCTGCAGCGCGTGGTACGGCCCCAACTTGACCAGATTGATGACGGCAAAAAACAAGGTCGAGGTGCCCGCAAACACCAGCTTGGACAGTTGTTGCGGCAACAGGTAAACCTGAAACGGTGGACCCCCCGCATGCGAGATGAAGCTGGTAAAGCCGGACAAACTGCCCCACAGCATGCCTTGACGCCAACTGGGAGGTTTCGGTGCTTGCTCGGCATGGCGCTTGCGCCAGGCGTTGAGCACGAAGCCCACACCCAAGAGGCCGATCATCATTTTCACGGCCGTGTCGGACACCAGTGATGCAGTCAGCCAACCGACCAGCACACCGCCCACGCCAGCAGGAACAAGAATTTTCAGATTGATGGCGCTGAAGTTCTTGCGGTACAACCACAAGCCCACCATGTCAGAGATGATGTAAATGGGCAGCAGCATCACCACCGCTTTGACCGGGGACATGAACAGCGAAAGAATGGGCACAGACAGCATGCCCACGGTGGGCAAGCCGCCTTTGGACAGGCCCACCATGGCCGCTGCCAGCCCGGCCCAAATCAGGTAATTGGCATCGGTCATGTCACATCAGGCGCTGCGCTGTGCACAGCCCTGATCGCACCCTTGTTCGCGCCCTTGTTCGCATCTGCGTATTCATAAATAGCCGCGCGCCCAGCCCAGGCCCCGCGAGGTACCGCCTGCCGAGGCATCGGCCGGGTTGTATTCGCAGCCGATCCACCCGTCCCAGCCGCACTCGGCCGACACTTTGTCGATGACTTGAAAGATGTGCGTCCAGTTCACTTCGCCCGTGCCCGGCTCGTGGCGGTGCGGCACCTCGGCGATCTGAAAATGCCCGACCCGGCCTGTGGGCAAATATTGTGCAATCTTGGCGCTCAAGTCGCCTTCGACGATCTGGCAGTGGAACAAGTCCATCTGCACCTTCACGTTGCTTGCGCCCACGGCCTGCACGATGCGGTGCGCGTGGTCTTGGCGGTTGAGGTGAAAGCCCGGCACGCTGCGGGTGTTGATGGGCTCGATCAGCACATCGCGCCCGGCCTTAGCGGCTTCGGCTGCGGCCCATTGCAGGTTGCTGATGAGCGCAGCGTCAGCCGCTTCAGGGCTGGCACCTTCGGCCCGCAAACCCACCATGGCGTGGATGCGCGGGCAATTCAGCGCTTCGGCATACACCAGCGCTTGGCCAAAGCCGGTGCGAAATTCGGCTTCGCGTCCGGGCACACTGGCCGTGCCCCGGCTTCCGCTCTCCCAAGCTTGGGTGATGCTGGCGCTGTCGGTGCCGCCGGGTGGTGCGTTGAAGAGCACCTGCTGCAAGCCGTTGGCCTGCAAGCGCGCTGCCAACTCTTGCACTGGGAAGGCGTAGGGAAACAAATACTCCACGGCCTTAAAACCGTCTTTCGCCGCCGCTTCAAAGCGGTCCAAAAACGGCAAGTCGGGGTACATCATGGAGAGGTTCGCGGCAAAGCGTGGCATGAGAGTCTTTCAGAAAAAAAGGCGTCCCACCTCGGGGTTTGTGACCCCGGACAGGATTCGAGTTCCATGAGCCATCGGCATCACCACCTCGCGCCAAAAGTCTGACGCAAATCGTCCAAGGCGCTCGCGTTCAGTGGTGCGGCGTGAGGAAACAGCAGGGTGAGCTTCGCGGTTTCTTCCAGCTCTTCGAGCGTGGCCATGGCTGCAGCGGGAGTGTCGTGCCAAACATTGGGCCCCAGGCGGGACAGCATCACGGCGCGGATCGGTGCGGCCTGAGCGGCGTATTGGCGGATCAGCGTGGCCACCTCTTTGGCCGCGTCAGGGCTGCCGGGGCGGTGGTAACGCACCAGGGGCACATGGCCGACTTTCATCACAAAGTAAGGGGTGATGGGCGCCAGCAATTCAGGGCCAACGGCATTCAGGCTGAGCGCCACACAGTGCGTGCTGTGGGTGTGGATCACGCAGCGCGTGTCGGCATCCCGCTCGCAAGCCGCTTCGTAAATTTTGCGGTGCATGGCGATGGTTTTGCTGCCCTTGTCACCGCTGACTTGCTGCCCTTGCAGGTCGAGTTTGGCCAGGTGGGCCGGGTCCAAAAAACCCAGGCACGCATCGGTGGGGGTGATGAGAAAACCATCGTCCAGCCGCACACTGATGTTGCCCGCTGTGGCGTGCACAAAGCCGCGCTCAAACAGGCTGCGGCCGACGCGGCAGACCTCTTCGCGGGCTTGGGTTTCATTCAGGTTCATGCCAACACTGTAAAGGCTTTGCTGAAAAAGTCTTCGGTGCCAAAGTTGCCCGACTTGAGCGCGATGTGCACACCACCGTGGGCTGAAGGCGCATGGCACCACGGCACGCCCGGGTCGATTTGCAGGCCAATTTGCAGCTGCGCAATGCCCAGCGCCTGTACGCAAGCGCCCGCGGTTTCACCCCCGGCCACCACCAGTTGCTTCACGCCCAGGGCCACCAAGCCACGCGTCACAGAACCCAGGGCGTGTTCGACCAAAGCGCCTGCCTCGGCCACCCCCAGCTGCGCCTGCACGGCTTTCACGGCGTCGGGCTCGGCGGTGGAATAGACCAGCACCGGGCCGCCCTTAAGCAGCGGTGCGGCCCAGGACAGCACCTGCTGAACCACGGCATCGCTTTGCCCGTTCATCAGGCTGGCGGGGTCAATGGCCCGTGCGGGTCGACCGGTGGATTTGAAGTGCGCCACCTGCGCGTTGGTGGCCAGCGAGCAGCTGCCCGACACCACGGCTTGCAGGCCCGATGCCGCAGGCAACTGGCTCGCTTGCAACGAAGGCTGCAGTCCAAAGTTGGCGGGCAGGCCAATGGCCACGCCCGATCCAGCGGTGAGCAGCGGCATGTCTTTTAAAGCGGGGCCGAGCAGCAACAGGTCGGCGTTGCTGGTGGCGTCCACCACGGCCACGCCCACGCCCAGGCTACGCAACTCGGCGATGCGTGCGCGGATCGCGGCTTCACCTTGCGCCACCGTTTTGTAATCGATCAAACCCACGGGGCGCTGGGTTTGCGCTTGCATCACGCGCACCAGGTTCGCATCCTGCATGGGCGTGAGCGGGTGGTTTTGCATGCCGCTCTCGTTGAGCAGCACGTTGCCCGCAAACAAATAGCCCTTGAACACGGTGCGGCCGTTGTCTGGGAAAGCCGGGGTCGCGATGGTGAAGTCGCATCCCAGCGCGTCCATCAGCGCCTCGGTCACCGGGCCGATGTTGCCTTCGGGCGTGCTGTCAAAGGTCGAGCAATATTTGAAATAGAGTTGCTGTGCACCCTGCGCTTGCAGCCACTTCAAGGCTTGCAACGATTGCGCGATGGCCTCGGCGGCCGGAATGGTGCGCGACTTGAGCGCCACCACCACGGCATGAACGTCGGCCGCCAACGGCACTGTGGGCACGCCAATGGTTTGCACCACCCGCATGCCCGAACGCACCAAGTTGTTGGCCAGGTCGGTGGCACCGGTGAAGTCGTCTGCAATGCAACCCAGTTTGATCTTCATGACTTGCCTTTCGGCAGTTCAATGCCCGGAAAAATCTTGATCACCGCGCTGTCGTCTTCCTTGGCAAAGCCAGCGGTGCTGGCCTGCATGAACATCTGGTGAGCAGTAGAAGACAGCGGCAGCGGGAACTTGCTGGCGCGCGCCATGTCCAGCACCAGCCCCAAATCTTTCACAAAAATGTCCACGGCCGACAGCGGCGTGTAGTCGGCCGCCAGCACATGGGCCATGCGGTTTTCAAACATCCAGCTGTTGCCCGCGCTGTTCGTGATCACCTCGTACAAAGCGGCTGGGTCCACGCCCTCGCGCAGGCCCAGCGCCATGGCCTCGGCCGCCGCCGCAATGTGCACGCCCGCCAACAGCTGGTTGATGATCTTGACCTTGCTGCCTGCGCCCGCGCTGTCGCCCAGCTTGTAGACCTTGGCGGCCATCGCGTTCAAAAATGACTCGGCCACGGCATAGGCCTCGGGCTTGGCCGCCGTCATCATCGTCATCTGGCCAGATGCGGCTTTGGCCGCACCGCCTGAGATGGGCGCATCCACGTAGCGCAAGCCCATGGCTTCGAGGCGCGCTTCCAAAGCCACCGACCAATTCGGGTCGACAGTGGAGCACATCACGAACACGCTGCCGGGCTTCATGCTGGCCGCACACCCGGGGTTGGTGCCATCGCCAAACAACACGGCTTCGGTCTGGGCGGCATTCACCACCACCGACACGACCACGTCGCACGCTGCGCCCAAAGAGGCCAGTGAATCGTGTGCTGTGCCACCCGCGTTCGTGAAGGCCTCAGCCACCTCGCGGCGCACATCAAACACCTGCACGCTGTGCCCGGCGCGGCGCAGCGAAGCGGCCATGCCCGAGCCCATGGCCCCCAAACCAATCAAACCCACTGTGGTCATGTCATCTCTCCAGAATCAAGTGCTCAAAACGAATCTTTGCAAAACGCGGTGATCAATCCAGCGTGATCTTGGCGAAGGCCGCCACTTTTTTCCATTGCGCGCTGTCGGCCTGCATGAAGCTGGCCAAGCCTTGCGCGTTGGCCCAGGCAGGCTCTGCGCCCGCCTTGAGCATGGCGGCTTTCACCTCGGGCTGGTTGGCCACGCGCTCCAGCGCTTGTTCCAGCTTCTGCTGTACCGGGGCGGGCAAGCCCGCAGGCGCGGCCACACCAAACCAGGCAAACACCTGGTAACCCTTCATGCCCGCCTCTTCCATGGTGGGCACACCCGGCAAGGCGCTGCTGCGCTGGGGCGTGGTCACGGCCAGGGCCTTGAGCTTGCCGCCATTGATCAGGCCCAGCGCCGAAGGCAGGTTGTCAA